>JAEXAZ010000099.1 GCA_023394255.1 Bacillota bacterium
GCTATGAGCACTCCCAGCACGGCTGATGCGCTTTTTAAAATATCCGCCACCTGTTTAACCCCCAGCATATTGCTGATTGCAGCCGTCAGGTTCACCGTGAGATACCAGACGGATGTCTGCAAAAAGATCGGCAGGAAGGTCAGCGCCGCCACCAGTGTCCCAAAAGCGCCGACAGTTGCTTTCAGCAGCTTCATATATCCCTGCGTGGCCACACACGCTTCGGAAAGCGCACTGCCGACCACAGGAACGAAACTGCCGATGAGGAATTTGGCTGTCTTTGCCACCACAGTATCGCTCCCGGACGCCACCACTGTCTGCAGGGACAGCAGTCCCACAAAGATCGTAAGCAGAAAGCCCAGTGTCCAGCATACCGTTGATTTGATCACCTTGGCGACCGATACAATATCGATGCCCGGCGTGAGGCTGCCGACAATGCACAGCGCCAGATAAATCCCCATCAGCGGCACCAGTGTGCCGGACACCACCTGCGAGACCACCTGGCATGCCCCAAATAAGAATACGGTATAGGTGGTCGCGGTCACGGGCTGCCCGGCAGCTGTCACAACCGATGAGAATACCGGTACAAACGCGAGAATAAAATTGGAACAGTCCCGGATGGCGCCCGCAGTCGTGGTAATGCAGTCTATGATCGGGGCGGCAATTGCGGCCGAAGTGCATACCGCCGCAACCGCTGAAAAAACAGAAGAAAGATTTCCTTCCCACAGGGAGGTTTTCAGGCAGTCCAGCAAGGCACAGAGCAGGACCGTCCCCAGCACCGCACAGAATGTGGCCATCGGCTGTTTGAGCTTTCTTAATACCAGCTGCCACACTGTCTGGAAAAACTGCGCGGGAGTCAGCGACAGAAGCTGTTTGTAATCGATACCGTCCACCCCCGCGCTGTCGAGGAGTTCCTGCGCGTCCCCGGGGAGCTGATCCATCAGTTCATCCGCTCCGACAGCGTCCATCTGGGGCTGGAGATCAATCTCCCCGGACTGCGCGGCGGCCGGCACCGACAGGCCTGCCAGTAAAAAAAAGACTGCCAGCAGCTTCACTGCCCATTTCATTGTCACACCTCTTTTTATCATCCGATCAGCTGCCCCGCAATTCTCAGGATCTCTTCGAAAAGCGGCAGGCTGACCAACAGCACGGAAATTTTCCCGGCCGCTTCCACCTTGGTGGCGATTGCCGTTTCCCCCAGGTCACGGCAGGCATCACAGGCAATCTGCGTGATAAAGCAAAGCCCGAGCGATTTAAACAGAATCTGAACATAGGCCGCTTTGGTACCGGAAGCATCCAGCAGGGAATGCATTCTGTCAAATAACGGCCGGGCCTCGGAAATGATCATCCCGAGCATCAGAACCCCCGCGGCCAGTGAAAGCGCCAGCGCATATTCCGGATTTTTTTGTTTGAGCACCACGGAGAACGCCGCGGCAAGCACAGCGATGCCGACGATTGTAACCATATTCATATCAGTAAAGCCCAAATACGCTCTTCACTGTTTCAAAAAGTGTATTGATTTGCATGATAATCATCATCAATACGACAATCAGCCCCGCCAGTGTGGTCATCATTGCCTGTTCCTCCCGCCCCGAACGGATCAGTACCTGATTGAGCACCGAAACGATGATTCCGATTGCCGCAATTCTAAAAATCAAATCCACATCCATGCCCGGCCACCCTTTCCCGCTTTTTTTCCAGTTCCTTTTTGCTTACAGGAAAATCACCACCAGAAACGCTCCTGTGAGAAGTCCCATCGTCCGGTACAGTTTTGCGTGAGAGGCGGATCTTACACGGGCGTTATCCGCCTGTATCTGAAGCAGCGCTTTCGCGTGTGAAATACTTGCAAGCTGCCCGTTCAGGTCACACTGCCCGAGTGTGTCCGAAAGCCCGGTCAGGATTGCGACGTCGGGAGACAGCAAGAGGCCGTGATTTTCCTTAACCGCACGTTTCCATGCCTCCGGGAACGGGATCCCCTGCCTGCACAGCGAAGCGCAGCAGGGAAGATATGCCGCGCCGGACATGGATTCCCGCTCTTCCAGACGCCCGATGATCACGCCGGGAGAAGCCATGGAATAAGAGAGCTCGCTTTCCATCCCGCTGAGTACGGCAATCGCATCCTCGATTTCATCCACACGGCCCGTCAGGGTTCTTGCAAGCGTAATTCCGATTGATGTTGTGCAAAGCATAATTAAAGCCATTCCTACTACCTTTAATACAACTGTCATATTTTTCACCCATTCCGCCGTAATGCACCGGCTAAATTTTTGTAGAAACCCTTATCATACGCAGGCAAATCCCTTATAAAGAGTCCTATTGCCGTCTGGCTGTGAACACAGTTCCGACCAGTTCCTGATCATCCGTATCTGAGACGGCCTGTCTGCCCCTTCCAGCAGCGCAAACTGCTTAAACGCACCGGTTTGCAGAAGAGGCCTGGCCTGAGGTTTTCGCATAAACTCTTCAAAGCTGGACGCGTGGATCGAGGTAATGACCGTTACACCGCTGTTGACCGCCGCTGAAACCGCCTCAATTTCAGCTTCCGTGCAGATTTCATCGCATACAATGACCTGCGGGGACAGATAACGGATGGCCGCCTGCAGCCCTTTTGCTTTCGGATATCCGCAAAGCAGATCACAGCAGTCCCCAATCCGGTTGCGGACAACCCCCTCGGAGTACCCCCCCAATTCCCCGCTTTCATCCACTATGCAGACCTTATAAAGCCTTCCCAAGGCTCCGGAAGACAGCTGTCTGGCCAAATCGCGCAGAATGGTTGTCTTTCCGCTTGCCGGGGCGCCTATCAGCAGCACCCCGCAAAGCCCTCCGGCCAGGCAGCGGCTGATCAGGACATCCGCCGCCCCGAAAATTTCCCGCGCGACGCGCAGGTTGATGGAGGTGACGTCGCGGACGGCTGTTACCTTCCCGTCCTCCACAACCGCTGTCGCCGCAATTCCCGCACGATGGCCGCCCCGCACGGATATGTAGCCGTCGGTCAGTTCCCGCTGGTGACTGTGCACCGCCCAGCCGCAAAGAGACACCAAAGAGTCCTGCATGTCCGTTTTGCTGACAATATAGGAATCTGAATACGGTTTTTCAGTGACGTCTCCCCCCGTCCTCACGAATTTCATACCTGACAGCCCCACAAGATTCAGCGGCCTGTCCAGACGCAGCCTGATTTCGTTTGTCTGTGCCTGAATCCCGGGCGGTATCTCCAGCAGCGCCTGCCTGACCCCAACGCTGAGACACCCCACCGCGTCCGTAAATTTTTCATCCCCGTTCATCTTGTCACGTCCTTTGCAGCTTGTATGTTCTATCTTATTGGCCCGTCCACCTTTTTAGAACCCCGTGCCCGCAAAAAAAGGAGTCAAAAAGGCGTCTGAACCCGCAGTTTTTCTACAGGTTCAGACGCCTTTTCGTTTTCATTTCGAAGTTTTAATAAAATCTATTTAATTTTTCATGACGGTATCACGGTACAGCTTGTATTCCATCGAATCAACCAAAGCACGGATGGAAGCGTTAATAATATCGGTTGAAACGCCCACTGTTGTCCATACGTTCTTCCCGTCGGAGGATTCAATCAGAACGCGGACCAATGCCGCAGTCGCTTTTCCGGTGTCCATAACACGCACTTTATAATCGATCAGGCGCACTCCCGCAAGCGTCGGGTAAAACACTTCCAGCGCCTTGCGCAATGCGCGGTCGAGCGCGTGGACCGGGCCGTCGCCCTCATCGGCGGTAATTTCGTATCGGTCGCCCACCCGCAGTTTCACCATAGCGGAAGCCATATGCCGGTCGGCATGCTCCTGCTCACCGATAATGCGGAACAAATCCAGTTCAAAGAACGGCGTGAATTTGCCCAGTTCCTTCAGTACAACGAGTTCAAAGCTGGCGGTAGCGGCTTCGAACTGATAGCCGTCGTATTCAAGCGTTTTCAGCCTGCCCATCAGGAATTCCATTTCAGGCGAATCTTTTGAAAGCTCCGGCACAAATTCCTTGATTTTCGCGATCAGCGCGCTTCGGCCGGACACTTCGGAAAGAAGAATCTGGCGCCGGTTCCCAACCAGTTCCGGGTCAATATGCTCGAAAGCGGCGGGGTTCTTTTTCACCCCGTCGACATGCATCCCGCCCTTATGGGCAAAAGCACATTTGCCCACATAGGGCATTGCATGCGGCAGGCTCATATTCGACAGTTCGGAAATATATCCTGCGGTTTGCGTCAGCCACGCAATTTTTTCCTGCGGGATGCAGGAGTAGCCGAGCTTCAGCTGCAAATCCGCGATGGCGACAGACAGGTTGGTGTTTCCGCAGCGTTCCCCAAAGCCGAGATAGGTCCCCTGCACCTGCACGGCGCCCGCCCCGACCGCCGCAATGGTGTTCGCAACCGCACACCCCGTATCGTTGTGGCAATGAATCCCGACGCAGTCCGGGAAAAGCGACTGCACCGACGCGGTGATCCTTGCAATTTCTTCCGGGAAGCAGCCGCCGTTCGTATCGCACAGCACAAGCCTTACGGCTCCCGCCTGAAACGCAGCCCGGAGCGTTTCCACCGTATACTGGGGGTTCTGCTTGTATCCGTCAAAAAAATGCTCCGCGTCAAAGAACACGGTTTTCCCCCTGTCTGTCAGATAGGAAACCGTATCCGAGATCATACGCAGGTTTTCCTCCGGAGTAGTGCCCAGCACCTCGCGGACCTGCCATTCCGAGCTTTTGCCGAATACGGCAATGTAATCGGTACCGGCTTCGAGCAGCGCGGCGCAGTTCTTATCCTCGGATACAGGGACATCCCGGCGGCGGGTAGAGCCAAAAGCCACCAACTTTGCATGCTGAAGGCGGATTTTCCCCGCCCTGCGGAAAAATTCCGCGTCTTTTGGATTGCTGTACGGATTGCCGGCTTCCAAAAAATCGAGTTGCAGCGCATCCAGCGCGCGGACAATATTGAGTTTGTCTTCTACGGAAAAAGAAATATTTTCGCTCTGCGCCCCGTCCCTGAGCGTAGAGTCGAACAGTTCTATTTTTTTCACGCCGTCACCCCATTGTGCCTGATTGGGAATTATTTTAACACAGCACAGGAAAAATAACAAGGAGAAGAACTGCCGTGATGACGGCAGGAATCTCACTTTTCACGCGGGGAATACTTTACATCATCCAATTTTTGCTGTAAACTGTTAATAGTGATGCAACAATGGGGTTGCCATAGGACTTTTGAGACCGAACGGAGGAACCTATCTTGAAGGTACAATTTTCTAAAATGCACGGGCTCGGCAACGACTATGTGTATATTAATTGTCTTCATCAAAAAATCAAACACCCGAATGAGCTGTCCGTATTTGTCAGTGACCGCCATTTCGGTATCGGTTCGGATGGGCTTGTGCTGATTTGTCCTTCGGACAAGGCGGATTTTGAAATGCGCATGTTTAACGCTGACGGTTCCGAAGGCAACATGTGCGGAAACGCAATCCGCTGCGTGGGCAAATATGTGTATGACAACCGGCTCACTGATCAGAAAGATCTTGAAATTGATACAAAAAGCGGTGTCAAACAGCTCCATCTGACGATAGAGAATCACAAAGCGGTTGCCGCGGAAGTGAATATGGGGGAAGCTGTCCTGCGCTCCCGCTCGATTCCCGTCGAGACCGATTACGATGAGTTTATCAGCCAGCCGATGCTGGTGCACGGCGAAGCTTATCTGGTCACCTGCGTTTCCATGGGGAACCCGCATGCCGTCATCTTCTGCGACGACGTTGACAGCATCCCGCTCGAAATCATCGGGCCTTTATTCGAAAATCATGAGAAGTTTCCGGAGCGGATCAACACGGAGTTTGTCCAGCTGATCGACCGCAGCACGTTAAAGATGCGTGTCTGGGAACGCGGGAGCGGCGAAACTTTTGCCTGCGGAACCGGCGCCTGCGCTTCGGTTGTGGCGGCGGTGATCAATGACCACTGCGATCCTGGCAGCGAAGTAACTGTGCGCCTGAAAGGCGGGGAACTGAAAATTACCTATCAGGAGGATCACACCGTCCTCATGAAAGGCCCGGCGGCACATGTGTTTGATGGCACGATTGATGTGCCCATCGCATAATTTTTTTAATTTTATAAGCCGTATGCGCCGATGCGACTGCTGTCTGCGAGGGCTTTAGATCTGAATGGAGTGTTATTTTTGGCAAAAATCAATGAAAACTACCAAAATGTAAAAGACAGCTATCTGTTCTCCGATATTGCAAAGCGGGTAGCAAACTATTCTCAGGAAAATCCCGGCAGGCAAATCATCAGGCTTGGAATCGGGGATGTAACGCTTCCCTTAATGCCGGCAGTCATTGCCGGGCTGCATGACGCGGTGGACGACATGTCAAAGGCGGAAACTTTCCATGGCTACGGCCCGGAACAGGGCTATGATTTTCTCCGCGGCGCCATCCAAGGCTATTATCAGACCTTCAGCGTGGAGTTGGATGCGGACGAAATCTTTGTCAGCGACGGCGCCAAAAGCGATATCGGCAATATTACAGACCTGTTTGCCGTGGACAACACCGTCTTGATTCCGGACCCTGTCTATCCGGTTTATGTGGATACCAATATCATGAACGGCCGGAAGATCATTTTTATGGACGCCAACGAGGAAAATCAATTCCTCCCCATGCCAGACCCCGCTGTGGACGCCGACCTGATTTATCTGTGTTCCCCCAACAACCCCACAGGTGCCGTATACGATGCCGTTCAGCTGAAATCGTGGGTGGATTACGCAATTTCCCGCCACGCTGTCATCCTGTTCGACGCCGCCTATGAGGCGTTTATCGGGGATGACAGCCTCCCCCGCAGCATTTACACAATCGAGGGCGCGAAGCAGTGCGCGATTGAATTCTGTTCCCTTTCCAAAACAGCCGGGTTCACCGGCACGCGCTGCGGATATACCATCGTGCCGAAGTCGCTTGTATTTGAAGCCCCCAATGGCGGAACCCTTTCGCTGCATAAGATGTGGAACCGCCGTCAGACTACAAAATTTAATGGGGTACCCTATAT
>JAEXAZ010000127.1 GCA_023394255.1 Bacillota bacterium
ATATAGGGGCGCATGACCTGAACGCAGAACCTGGCGGTTTCATAGGTGGTCGGAAAATGGCTCAGGTCCACCAGCAGGCCAAAGTTATTGTGGGTTGTGCGCATATCGGCGGCAAACTGTGCGGCGTAAGGGGCCGGGCCGATGAGGGACGCCTTATCCATATCAAAATCAAAGACCTCCAGTTCTACCATCATTCCCTTGGCAGCAGCGTAATCACAGAGAGTGCGGGTAGTTTTGAGCAGCTGGGCATAGGCCTGCTCTTTGGTTTCTGCAGACCACTTGCCGGAAAGGAATGCGATTCCGCCGGCACCCATATATTCCGCTTCGTCAATGGCCTCCAGCAAAGTTTTTTCGGCGGCTTTGCGCCCGTTCTCGTCGATGTCATTTGGATTCAGTTTGGGTCCGAGAAGGCGTGGTTGCGCGCCGTAACAGACCTTCAAATGAGACTGCTCCAGAATCTGTTTCGCTTTCTCCCGGGTTTCGCTGTCTTTGATCTGGCTTATCTCGATGGCGTCAAAATAATCATCCGACGCGATGGTTTTCAGGGAATCCAGCAGTTCGTACTGCGCCGGGGGATGGCTCATCCACTGGATAGTACCTACCTGAAAATATTTGTGAATGGAATCCTTCATATAGCTTCTCCTTCCAGTTTTGTTGGTTCTGTATACGGGATGACTCCGGCGGACCGCATAAGCAAACGGAATCACCGGAGCCATCTGGAGCTGATTAGTATACGAATTCCTTGCAGTTGTTAAGGGCGGTACCCATGGAACAATCCACCTGCGGATCGCAGACAATGTCAATCACAGCAGGCTTGCCGCTCTTTTGCGCCCGTTCCAAAGCAGCGGGGATATCTTTGGCGTCAAAAACGCGCTCGCCATAGCAGGCAAAGCCCTCCGCAACTTTAACATAGTCGATCATACCCTGGTTTTCCGGCATTTCCACATCGCACTCGTAGCCATAAGCGTACTTCTGATTTTGGCGAATCAGACCCAGATAGGCGTTGTTTACAATAACCACGATGACAGGTACTTTGTTCTTGGCGCAGACCGCCAGTTCCTGGACATGGAAGGTGAAGCCAAAATCGCCCATAACGGCAACCGCTTGTTTTCCAGTGGCGACAGCGGCACCAAACGCCGCCGGAATATCATAGCCCAGAGTGCCTGCACCGCCGGCGGGCAAATAAAGATGGGGCGCATCAATGTTCTGAAGCTGGCCCGACCAGATTTGCGTGATGCCGCAGCCCGTGGTGAAAATAGCCTTATCGCCAAAATATTCATTCAACTCGTGGAACACCCGGTGGGGATTGATGGGTTTTGCATCATAATCCACCTTGCGCGCCAACTGCTTACGGAGCTGAGGCAGGCCGGCGACGTCCACATGCTGGCTCTTTTTGCCGGTCTTCCCGGCCTCTTCCAGCAGGGCAAGGATCGCCTTTTTCGCGTCTGCAACAATACCCAGGTCGGCAGGAAGAATCTTATTGATTTCGGAGGGCTCAATGTTAATGTGGATAAACTTGCGCTCTCCGCGGTAAACGTCGATGGCTCCGGTGTGGCGGTCGGTAAAGCGACAGCCGATGCCCAGCACCAGGTCTGAATCAAGGAATACCCTGTTTCCGATGGGCTGTCCCACCTGGATACCGCAATGCCCGGCATTCAGGGGATGTTCCACCGGGATGCCGCCCTTTGCCATGTAGGTGGTGATGACCGGCAGGTTCAGCTTCTCAGCCAGCTGAACGCACTCCGCCGCAGCATTGGCCAGGATGACACCGCCGCCCATGAGCAGCAAAGGATTCTTCGCCTCGTTAATCATTTGAATCGCCTTGGCGATGTCCTCCGATTTGGGTGCGGGGGCTTCCCATGTCAGGGATTTGTATGCGGAGGGATCAAATTCAATCTCGGCGTTTTGCACATCCAGCGGCAGGTCGATGACTACCGCGCCGGGTTTCCCCTCCTGCGCGATATAAAAGGCTTCGCGGAAGGTTTCCACTACTTTGGAAGGATCGGTAATCTGGTAGGTTTTTTTGGCAACAGGCTCACAAATTTTGGCGATGTCAACGCACTGGAAAGCGTCTTTTCCCAGTTGGGCAGTAACCGCCTGACCGGTGATGGCAATGACAGGAATGCTGTCAATGTTGCAGGTATACACGCCGGTGACAAAGTTGGTTGCACCGGGGCCGGAGGTGCAGGCGGCAACCGCCATCTTACCGCTGGCCCGGTAGTGTCCGCCCGCCGCGTGAACACAGGCTTCCTCGTGGCGATGACAAAAAGACTTGATCTTCTCCGATTCTCCAAGGTATTTATAGAATCCGTTGATCCCCGCACCGGGAATTCCGTATACGGTGTCGATCCCTTCCATTTCCAGAATTTTGATCATTGCTTCAGCTGCTTTCATAGCGCTCACTCCATTTCATTATTCGAAATACTGATTTATATTTCGTAATATATAAATAGAATAGCTGACTATCCGCCAGGATGCAAGAGGTTGCCGGCCAGTTTCCACACCCTGTACAAAAATGTTTTTTTTCCTTGTCAGATTAGTGCCTGAATATTTCAGCATATGAAATACTATCAGTCGGCTCGCCATCCCATGCACATGGATATCTGCCGAGCCGTCTCCAGCAAAAATTCCAGATTTGTATAGATAAACTCGTCGGTCATCCGAACCGAGGGACCGCTCACACTGAGCCCGGCGTGTACCTTTCCGGTATAATCCCGAATTGGGGCTGCAATACAACGCACACCGGCCTCACATTCCTCATTGTCAAAGGCATAACCGACCTCACGAATGCGGTCCAACTCCTCCGACAAACTCCTGATATCGGTAATGGTGTGGCCGGTAAATCTGGTCAGCTTTTTAATGGCAACATACCGATCCAAATCCGGGGCGGAATAATCGGTCAGAAACAGTTTCCCCACGCCGGTGCAGTGCATAGGGGCAATATTACCGATCCGCTGCGTGCTGAGCAAAGTGCCGGTCGGACTATTCATTACTTCAATGTACATGATGGTCATGTCATCTTCAATGGCCAGGTTACAACTTTCCTTAAATCGATTGGCCACGCTGCGGAGAAAGGGCAACGCGATACTGCGGATATCGTTGTAGGCGGAAACACTTTGTGCCAGCGCACAGATTTTGAAGGTGATATAATAGCGCCCAGTATCAGGGTCCTGCGCGACAAAATTGCGTTTTTGCAGAGCCGATAGAAACCGCAGTGCGGTGCTGGAGTGCATTCCGCACTGCGTTGCAATATCCTGCAAGCGGAGCGGAGCGGTCTGTTTCGCCATCATTTCCAGTATAGACAGCAGTTTGTCGGAGGACTGGTTTGGCGGCGTCAGGTTCCTTTTAGGTTCCGGCATACTCTTCCCTCATTCCCAATTTTGAATTACAACTGGTAACAGTATATCGAATATTTTTAATACCGTCAATTAAATTTCTATATTTGAAATAGATATTTTTCGGAGTCTGCGATGTGGCAATGGCAGAGAGGGGATGAAAATCACTGATAATGCGGATGACAGCACATCTGAAACATCAAAAATTTTTGACTGCCGTCCTCAATCGGCCTGAATCTGGTATCCATACATGTAAATCACCACAAAATAGTTGATGCCCATATATGCAAATTACCAAAAAATAAATAATATTTGGTATTTACTTGTTGACAATATATGAATAAGGCTGTATATTATAAATACATTAAAACCGCATTTTAATTATCAAAATTAAAAGGAGCGTAAGTATGAAGATCAGAGCAGCCGAAGCCATGTGCAAATTATGAATGTTTGTGGCATGCCTGGGGTCGGAATGAATCTGGTGTACAAGTATCTTGAACATGCTCTGATTAATTATTATTGCATGCGGCAGATGCTTATGATCGGGCAGAGCATGAAATTAGATTCGATTGTTCACCGCTGGTTATGCATGGAAGATCAGTTTTGCGATATGTGCGGATCGAATGTAGAAATTAAGACTTTTGTTCTTTAATAGTATTAAAATTCCCCCGACCCAATATTGGGACGGGGGAAACAAACCAAAGCTTCAAGAATTGACATATCCCATTCTTTGAGATATTTCTTCTGTAACCTTTTTTAATTGTTCCCGATTATGATCGATGTTATCAAATGTCAAACGACTGGTTGGCCCGGTAACACTAAGACCGGCTATTAC
>JAEXAZ010000185.1 GCA_023394255.1 Bacillota bacterium
AATCATTTCCGTCCTGTTTCGTCACACGAACAGCTTGGAATGAGCCAAGTATATGGGAGTTGTTCTGCTTTTTCAAGAGGTTTTTGTTACCAAATTGTAATAATTGTAGTGCTATAGTTACATATAATGGCTCAATATTATTAAAAATTTATGTAAAACGTAAATTTTCAAGATATTGGAGTCCTCTTCTTCCATCCCCTTGTAATATTTCTCCCATTTCTGGGCATGCAAAGATTCCTGCGTCAAAATTTTGAAACCCCCATAAAACAGAACGGGCCGCGAAACTGCCGCGACCCGTTCTGTCAGCACTGTTTATTTTTTGAAGGAACGTTCTTCTTTGTTGAAATACATGAACAGCTGGCATTTGATCATTCCGTTATAAAGCTTGCGGCGGCGGTCCGCCTTGCGGCCGAACAGCTCCTCAAACTCCTCGTGCGGGCTGATGATATAATAGCTTGCATGCTCGTCGGGAGCAAACACGTCTCCCATCGTGCGATAGAGCGCTTCCGCTTCGGATACCGCCAGCATACGCTCCCCGTACGGCGGATTGGCGAGCACAATCCCCTTTTGTCCGGGTTCAATACGAAAATCCGCTAAATCCGCCTGGCGCACGCGGATACGGGACGCCACCCCGGCCTTTGCCGCATTCTCCATCGTCAACTGCACGGCACGCGGGTCAATGTCAGTGGCGTAAGCCATGAACGGCGCGTCACGCCGTACCTGTTCAGTGGCTTCTTTACGGACATCGTTGAAAATTTGATTCTGAAAGCAGGCCCAGTTCTGCGCGGCAAACCGGCGCCGGATGCCGGGGGCAATATTCAGCGCCTTCAGCGCGGCCTCGATGACCAGCGTTCCGGAACCGCACATCGGGTCATATACGGTCGAATCGCCGCGTACCCGCGCAAAGTCGGCAATACCGGCCGCAATCGTCTCTTTAATCGGCGCTTCGTTTGAATTTGCGCGGTAGCCCCTCTTATGCAGCCCCGCCCCCGTTGTGTCAAGCATCAGGGTTGCAATATCCTTATGAATGGAATACTGTACCTGATACAAAGCCCCGGTTTCCGAAAACTGTTCCTTATGGTAGACCTTTTCAAACCTGCGGACAATTGCGCGCTTGATAATCCGCTGGCAATCGGACATACTGAACAGCTTCGAATTGATGGAAGAGCCTTTTACCGGAAACTGGTCTTCTATGCCGATAAACGCTTCCCATGGCAGTTCAGCCGTCTGGTCAAACAACTCCGTAAATGTTTCCGCCTTAAAAGACCCTATGACGATCCCGACCCGTTCCGCAGTGCGCAGCCAGATATTCGCTTTAGCCACCATGGAAAGATCTCCCTCAAATGTAACTCGCCCGTCGGTTACCGTTACATTTTCTCCCCCGAGCTTGCGAACCTCAAATGCGAGCACGCTTTCCAGCCCAAAAAGGCACGGACAGGCTAAAATCAGTTTTTTCATCCAGCAATCCTCTTTCTTTTCACATCATACAAGATCATTTTATTCCCTTTTATAAGCGCTTAAAACAGCAGTTTCTGATAGATCACGCCAACATTGTTTTGCACAAACGAGCGGATATAATCTTCCGCATGTTCCGGAGAATCCGGCTTGATCGAAAAGTGAAGATCCGCGTTGCGTCCCGTCAGCGCGGACATATTGTCTCCCGCCGCCTGCACCGGCATATCCCCTCCCGAAAAAGATACAGATAAAATCCGCTCGATTCCCGCCATTTTCAGCGGAAAAAAAGGGCACCCGTAACGCATTGAAAAATCGCACAGCTTCATTTCATCCACGATCGGCGGTTCCATCCCGCCAAAGGGGCTGACAGCAGACATCAGCGCATAGTCCTCGTTTCCGGCAAGCGGATGAACTTTCAGATTCCAGGCATCGGCCTGCAGTTCATCCGAATATAACACGGAGACCCCGCTCAGGATATCCACACTGCTGATCGCAACAGAGTATCCATCGGGCTTTTTGATCAGCTCCGACTGCGCCAGTTGTCTGCATCCGTGCGCGGAGTCCTGCAAAATATCCTGCATCCACAGCCGAATTTCTTCATTGGAACACCCTCTGGACCAAAGCAAAACGGGAACCGCTGCCAAAGACGTTGCAGAGAGCATCTCAATTGGAACCGCACAGGAACGGAGCTCCTCTGCAAAGATATGTGACCAGGGCGCCCCAGCGCCGCTGCCGGAAAATGCAATTCCGATTTTCATGGCAGACCCTCCCAGGCTCAATTTTACTGCCATTTTATGCGAAATTCGCACATTTTGTTACGCAATCGGGTGATATTCAGCCATTATGGCGAGCGCGCAGCGAATTCCGTCAACCGCGGCGCTGATAATCCCGCCCGCATATCCGGCGCCCTCCGCACAGGGATAGAACCCCGAAACTGCCGGAGACTGCATATTCTCGCCGCGCAGGATGCGCACAGGCGAGGACGTGCGCGTTTCCACCCCGGTCAGCAAGGTGTCCCGGGCCGCGTATCCGTTCAGTTTCCTGTCAAAGGATAAAAGCCCCGCTTTCAGCGTATCCGCCACAAAAGCGGGCAGAAGCGCGTTAAAATCACAGGGCTGTACGCCCAGATGATAAGTCGGCCGCACCTTTCCGACTGTAAGCCCCGGCTTGCCGTCCAGAAAGTGGCCGACATCCTGCGCGGGCGCCTGATAGGACCGTCCCCCGGCCTGCCATGCAAGACGCTCCAGCCCGCGCTGGAACCGCATGCCGTCAAGCGGGGAACTGCCAAAGTCCGCGGGCGTCACGGATACGGCTACGGCGGCGTTGGCGTTTGCCCCGTCGCGCGCATAGCAGCTCATGCCGTTGGTGACCACCATCTCCTGCTCCGACGCGGACGGCACGACAAAACCTCCCGGGCACATGCAGAAGGTATAGACGCCCCTTCCGCCCGCCCGATGAGAGAGCTGATATTCCCCCGCCGGCAAAGCGGGATGCCCGGCAAGCTCCCCGTACAGCCCCCGGTCGATATCGGATTGCAGATGTTCCACGCGAACCCCCACTGAAAACGGTTTTGCTTCCATGGCAAGCCCCCGGCGGAG
>JAEXAZ010000232.1 GCA_023394255.1 Bacillota bacterium
GGACACTGGAGCAGCTTGTTCTGGCGGCCGGAGTCGATCGTAAACTGGCTTCGGTTCGTCCGATCGACGTTTCGGTTCTCGACATCGGGAGCAGTCCCGACATCGTCAGGCAGCGGGCGCGAAAGGCGGCAATGGCCGCCCGGGACGAGGACCGGGCCGACTGTATCGTGCTGGGCTGCATGTCCATGGCTTTTGCCGGCATCGACCACGAACTTTCTGCGGAACTCGGCATTCCGGTGGTAAACCCTGCATTGTCCGCACTCAAAACGCTGGAAGAACTGGTTTCCATGGGCCTTTCCCACAGCAAACGGGCGTATCAGACGCCCCCAAAGCTGCGTAAATAAAGCCTAATCCAAATATGAGCAGGAGGTTTTCAGATGGCACTAAAAAAAGGGTACAAAGGGTACAAATCTTACGATTATCTTGTCCCGGGAGACGATTACAAGGTGTTCGAACTGGCCGAGGAGCGCAACGAATTCGAGCCGTACCTGATCCCGCTTACGGCGGAGCAGGAGACGTTTATGAACGCGGTCCTTGAAAAGCATCCCGTCATTTCCCTTCACGAGCATCCGTTCTGTTTCCCGAAAAAGATTGAGGAGACGTTCGACTATGCGAGGGAAGGCCGCAGCTTCACCGCATTCCGCGCGCTTGCCGAGTCGAATCTGGATTGCGTGTTTGACAATCTGCTGGACGGATGCTGTCTCATCACCTCCAAACACGGTTGGAAATGGAACGATGTCATTTACGATCTGGGCCTGCGCCTCGCGGACATTGCGCACCAGGATTTCCTGATCCGGTGCGAAAAGGTGGAAGACATCTATCGCGCGAAAGCGGAGGGGAAAGTTGCCTGGGTACCCGTCATCGAGGGCTGTGCGATGCTGGAGAATGAGCCGGACCGCATCGACATGCTCTACGGGTTCGGAGTGCGCCTGCTGGGCATTACCTACAGCGAATCCAACAGCTTGGGCAGCGGGCTGCGGGAAGAGAACGACGGCGGCCTCACCCTGCTCGGCCGTCAGATGGTCGAGCGCATGAACAAGGTCGGCATGGCGATCGACTGCGCCCACGTCGGCGACAAAACGACGATGGACGTAATCGAAGCGAGCAGCAAACCGATCATGCTGTCGCATACCGGCGCGCGTGCGCTTTGGAACAGCAAGCGCCTGAAAGCGGACGACGTACTCAAGGCCTGCGCCGCGAAAGGCGGGATCATCGGCATCGAGGCGGCGCCGCATACGACCATTACGGAAAAGCACGTTACGCACGATATGGAAGCCTTTATGGAACATTTTGAATATGTGAAGGACTTGGTTGGGATCGACTATGTTTCGTTTGGACCAGACACGCTGTATGGCAACCATGTGGGACTGCACCATGCGTTCGCGGCGAATCTTTCCATCAAACAGGCGTTTGTCAAACAGACGGGAAACGGCACGGCACCCCAGTTTCCCGAAGTTCCGTTTGTCAAAGGAATGGAAAATCCCACAGAAGCGTCTTCCAATATTGTCAGATGGCTGGTGAAACACAACTATTCGGAACAGGACATTGCCAAGGTTCTGGGGGGAAACGCCATCAGAGTTCTAAAGGAAATTTGGTAAAGAAAGGAGCAATGATTTTATGAAAGGGCCCAAACTTCCCGTTACGCAGATCGTTTTGATGCTGGTTTATTTGATTGGGGGCAGCGTCCTCATCTCCATCCCCAATCTGCCTAAAATAGCCGGCGGAATTGACATCAGCGTATGGACGATCGGATATGTAGGCTATGCCTATATTATCGTGGCCTCGCTTTACTACGCGATCCGCGGGAAATAAGATTGTATCTTAACAGAAAGGATTTTGTTTATGGTAGGAACTTATATCGCAGTCATTGTGATCTATTTTCTCGCAATGCTGGGTATCGGCATTTTGTTCACCAAAAAGGTCTCGTCCGAGCGGGACTATTTCATCGCCAAGGATAAGCTCAGTGCACCGGCCATCGGATTCTCCTTTTCGGCAACACAGATGAGCGGAAGCACTTATATGGGCACTGTCGGTTCCGTACGCGGTCTTGGATACGCGTTTATCCCGGCGGCGCTCTCCTCCGCGGCCGCTCCCTGGTTCTGTTATGTGCTGGTGGGTGACCGGGTGCGCAAGGTTTCCGCCCGCCTGAAGAGCATCACGATGGCGGACATCTTCGAATCGCGCTTCGGCAAGGCGGCCGGACTTACCGCCACCATCATCATGATCATTGCTTCGATCCCGACGATTGCCGCGCAGCTCAAGGCGGCAGCCAATTCGTTTGAATTCCTGCTCGGGCTCCCTTATGTTTTGAGTCTCTTCATTTTCGGCGGGATCGTCATTTTATACACCCTGCTCGGCGGTATGTTCGCGGTTGCATGGACCGATCTGATCCAGGGCATCCTGATGATTTTCGGCTTTGCGATTCTGGTTCCGATCGTGCTCAACAACGCCGGCGGCTTTACCGCCATGCATGAGGCCTACGCCAGATTCAATCCGGCCGGCATCTCGATTTCGGGCAGCCAGCCGATGATGTGGGTTATTTCAGGCTTCCTGGTTTGGGGCTTTTTCCAAATCGGCGGACAACCGGCCGCGATCACCCGTTTTCTGACCACGAGCGATGAAAAGAAGATGAAAAGGGCACTGGCCTATTCGATCGTCTTTGAAAGCTTCATCTTCCTTGCCCTTGCGATCATCGCCATCGGCGCGGGCGCGCTTCTTCCCGATATCCAAAATTCGGACTTGACGCTCCCGACACTGATCCAGACATATCTGCACCCGGTCATCGGCGGCGTGGTCTTGTCCGCCGCGCTGGGCGCCATGATGTCCACGGTGGATTCCGTTCTGCTAATGGTCAGTTCACTGTTCGTCAACAACATTTATGTCAAGCTGATGAACAAACCGGACAACACAAAAGAGACCCTGAATGCCGGCCGTATTATCGTTGTGGTAATCGGTGTGCTTGGGCTTTTAGTCGCTATCAAGCCGCCCGACGCGATCCTTTGGATCATCACTACCGGATTTAGCCTGATGGCCTCCGCGTTCACTTTCCCGCTGTTGCTTGGCCTGTGGTGGCCCAGGGCGACGAAGGCTGCGGGCCTCGCAGGGATCCTCTCCGGCGCTGTGGCCTGTCTGATCTGGTACATTATCGGTTATGTCCAGTACCATTCCCTGAGTTCCTGGGTCGGAGGAATCTGGCCGGCGCTGTTCGGTTCCGTGATTTCTCTCGTCGTAACCATCGTCGTCAGCCTGTTTACCGAACCCATCGATCAGGAGACGGCGGAACTGTTCTTTGATGATTCAGCAGTTGTCGATGATTCGGTAGTTGCCTGATCGACGATTTTCAATTGCCGGGATACGGTCCTCACAGGCCATATCCCGACTTCCGTTTGAAATTGTTCCCGTTTCGTGAAAGGAAGTACCGAAAGATGATTCTGAAAACCACGTCGCTCCGTGTGGACAACGAACAGGCGGCAAAGATTGCGGCAACGGAGAACGAAGGCCTGTTGGGGGTTCTGTTCAACCGTCTTGGGCACGTTCCCAAGACGACGACGGTCCTGGAAACGACGCCGTTTTATTATCCGTACTATGTCGCGGGTGCCACACTGACGTTTCGCCGTGTCGCGGGTCTCGGTTCCCGGGATGTGGTTGCGCTCGCCGTAATGGAGGGGGCGTTCGGCTCCGTACAGGAAATGCGCGGAAGCCCGGAAATGGAAGATTGCAGCGTGCCCCCCGAGCAGGTTGTCGCATGCCGGTACGGGGAAAAGCAGGCACAGACGCGCATCTGTGATTTCCTGAGAAAAAAGGGGTACACGAAATACAGAAGCATTCCGGACATCCGGCTCAACGAATTTTTCTAAGTTTATAAACCCCATAACGCCTGTCTATGCCAAAAGGGCAAAAAAACCTTTTACCGTGTAGTTGACGCGGAGCTATGCGAACGGAATTATATGCTGGATATTAAATTTAAAACGCTGGCTTTTGTCAAAGCGACAAACAACGAAAAAGAGGGCAAAAAATGAGTAAGTATCTTGTAAAAACCAAAGGTATGATTGACGGCACCGGCGCGGATCTCCTGCCGGGCGGCCAGATGGTGGTCGAAGACGGAAAGATAACGGCGGCGGGTGCCGCCGTTGATTCCCGCGGTGTCGACCAGGTGGTGGACCTGAGCGAATATTACGTTCTTCCCGGCCTGATTGACGGCCATACGCACCTGTCTATCGTTCCGGCACAGGGGCAGCAGCTTGTTCAGCTCGGCCTGCCTGCCGGCCGCAATATCCTGCGGTCACTGCCGAATATCAGGCGCCAGCTCGAAAGCGGCGTTACCACGATGCGCATCATGGGCGAAGAGCATTTCATCGATATTGATATCCGAAACGCGATTGAAGAAGGCCTGCTGGTTGGGCCGCGCCTGCTGGTCAGCGGGATCGGCATCGTCGCGACCAACGGACACGGTGTGGCGATTACCGTCTCCGACACCGAATACGAGGTGCGCAAAAACATCCGGAAGAATTTTGCGAAGGGCGCCGATTTTGTGAAGATCTTCATGACGGGCGGAATGAGCAGCACACGGCCGCCGGTTGATTTCTGCGGCTTCTCGCGCGGCGAAATTGACGCCGCCGTGGATGAGGCGTCCCGTATGCGCACTTATGTTGCAGCGCATGCCCACGGCGGGGCGGGCGTGGACCTGTGCATCGACGGGGGAGTCCGGACTATCGAACACGGCGCACTGCTCACACGGCAGCAGATAGAGCGGATGATTGAAAAAGATATGTGGGTTGTCGGGACATTTTCCATCCTGTATCACCCGACCGGTATCGAACAGACCGATTTCTCCAATCCTGTAATCAAAAGCAAGGTGCTGCGTAACCGGGAAGTGGTGGCCGGCACATTTCATGAAGTTCTTGACTCTGGTCTTCATTGTGCGCTGGGCACCGACAGTATGCACGGCCTGATGTCTTTTGAGATGGAATGCCTGGCCCGTTTCGGCGCCAGCAATATGCAGGCGATCGTTGCCGCGACGAAGCGCGGCGCCGAGCTGTGCATGATGCAGGACCAGATTGGTACCCTGGAGGCCGGAAAATGTGCCGACTTCATCGCCCTGAAGGATAACCCGCTGGACGACATCGGGGCTATGGGCAGCGTGGAGCTGGTATATAAAGACGGAAAGAAACTAGTGGACAAGAGGGTTTTAAATTCATGATCCGTGCACAGAGAATCGAAGAAGATATCGAAGCCCTGCGAAAATTCACAGCAACGCCCGGCAACGGCGTCACGCGCCTCTCCTACACACCCGAGGGCGAGCGGGCAAGAAACTATATCAAGCAGCGAATGGAGCAAGCCGGGCTGTCGGTCACCGAGCATTCCGCCGGCAACATCATTGGACGGCTCGCGGGGCGCGACCCGGAGACCCCCGCGGTCATGACCGGCTCCCACTACGACACGGTCAGAAACGGCGGGGCTTATGACGGCGTCTGCGGCATCGTCACCGCCCTTGAGGCGGCGCGGTCCATGCGGGAGGACGGCTTCGTGCCGGAC
>JAEXAZ010000320.1 GCA_023394255.1 Bacillota bacterium
ATGCTATACTAAGGATGCGATAAGCGAATCGAACGGATTATTCGTGGTTTTGGATAAAAAAATATACAATTATTACAAAAACCACCGATTCATCCTGAGAAAAAGCACAAACGAATTGTATGATCCAACCAACCAAAGATTTGAAGGAGGAAACAGATATGAAACAGAAATTTGCAGCGGTTTTGGCAGTCCTTCTCGCGACCGGCGTCGTGCTGTCCGGCTGCGGCGGCTCCGGGGCGGCCCTGTCGGCGCCCGCATCCAGCATGCCGGGCAGCGCCGCGCCGTCGCCCGTGCCCGCGGGGGACGCGATCACCATCAAGGTGGCCCACGTCAGTCAGGAGGGCGTCCCGATCGACCGTGCGATGCACAAGCTTTCCGAAATGCTCGCGGAGCGTTCGGGCGGCAGCATCCAGCTAGACATCTACGCCGCATCGGCGCTCGGCAACAATCGCGAGCTGCTCGAGCAACTCCAACTCGGCTCACTCGAGATGGCCATCTCGTCTGTGGCGTTTTTGGGCGGCTTCACCGATTCGACCGGGCTGCTTGACCTGCCCTACCTGTTCGAGAACAACAAGGCGGCCGAGGAGGTACTGGACGGCGAGGTCGGCCAGTCGATCTTCGCCCAGCTTGACAAATCCGGCTTCATCGGTCTCGCGTGGCTGGACACCGGCTGGAGGCACCTGACCGCGAACGACGAAATCCGCACCCCCGAAGGCATGAAGGGCAAGAAGATCCGCGTGATGGAAAACCAGATGCACATCGACGCATGGAACGCGCTGGGTGCCTCCGCCACGCCGATGGCCTTCTCGGAGGTCTACACCGCCCTGCAAAACGGCACGATCGACTGCCAGGAAAACCCCTACGCCAACATCAATGGCAACCGACTCAACGAGGTGCAGAAGTACATCATCGAAACCGGTCACATCTACGACACCTCTCCGCTGCTGGCTTCCAAAATCTTCTGGGAGCAGCTGAGCGCCGACCAGCAGGAACTGATCCGGGAGTGCGTGGCGGAAACGCTGGTCTGGGAGCGGGAAATTTCCATTGAGGATCAGGACACTCTGCGCAAGCAGATGCAGGACAACGGCAAAAACGTGGTGGTCCAGCTCTCCAGCGAGGAGCGCGCGGCCTTCCGCGCGGCGGTGCAGTCGGTCTATGACAAATATGCCGACAAGATTGGTCCGGATCTGATCGCCGGGGTGGAGGAGATTAACCGCAAATACGCGTAATACCGGGCAGCGCCGCGCGAAGGATTGCCTCCGCGCGAGCCCCCTTGTCAGGAGAAGAGCCCGTCAGGGGCGGGAGGCAGAGTGTTTATGGAAAAGAAAAGAGAACCCTTTTACAACCGCATTGAGCAGACGGTCATTATCGTTCTGTTCACCATCATGGTGGTGATCACGGCGAGCAATGTCTTCACCCGCTATTTCTTCCGGTACACCCCCTCCTGGGCGGAGCAGGCGACCCGTATCATGTTCGTGTGGGTGACCTTCGCGGGGGTAAGTTGGGCCGGGCGGATCGATGCGCATATGCGCGTCTCCGCAATCACCGTGCTCACCGGAAACAAAATCGGAAGATATGTCTTCTGGTTCGGTAACCTGATCGCGGTGCTGTTCGGCTTTTACATCAGCTGGAAGATTTACGCCGTAATGATGACCACCGTCCGACATGGGCAGGTCTTCTCGGCGATTCCGTGGTGCCCGGTCTGGGTGATGTATCTGGCAGGCGTGCTGGGCAGCTGTGGCTTCTCGCTCCGGGTGCTCCAGCGCACCGTGCTGGAGATACGCGAACAGAGAGCACCGCAGCTGGGTGAGGAGGCTGAAAAATGATTGGAGTTATGTTTGGGACGCTGTTTGCGCTGCTGTTTGCTACGGTGCCGATCTTCGCGTCCCTGTCCCTGTGCACCATCGCGGTGTTCGGCATTTTCTACGCCGGAACGCCGATGGATACCATGCTCGCGCAGTCGATCGTCACGAGCATCGACTCGTTTTCGCTCATGGCGATCCCGTTTTTCATGCTGGTCGGCTCGCTGATGGAGCGCACTGGCATCGCGGGCAAGCTGGTCGACGTGGCCAAGGCGCTCACCGGCGATAAGCCCGGCGGGCTGGGTGTGGCGGCGGTGATCGCATCGATGTTCTTTGCGGCGATCTCCGGCTCCGGGCCGGCCACCACGGCGGCGATCGGTGGGATCATGATCCCGGCAATGGTGAATCAGGGCTACAGCAAGGAGTATTGCGGCGCGCTGGTTGCGTCGGGCGGCACGATCGGGCCGGTGATCCCGCCGAGCATCCCGATGATCATGTACGGCGTGACCATCGGCGTCTCAGTGACCGAGATGTTCACCGCCGGCTTTCTGCCCGGCGTCCTGATGGGCATTGCACTGATCGCCTACAACAAGATTGTCAGCAAACGCAGAGGCTATCGGGGTGAGACCTTCACCGCCGAAAAGGGGGAGAAGGCGCGAGTGCTCAAAAGCGCCATCCCCGCGCTGCTCATGCCTGTGATCGTGCTGGGCGGCATCTACGCCGGCTTCTTCACCCCGACCGAAAGCGCCGTGATTGGCGTGGTCTATTCGCTGGCGGTGGGCGGCTTCGTGTATAAAACCCTCAACTGGAAGATGTTCCGCGAGGCGCTGGTCGATGCGGCAATCACCTCGGCGACGGTTATGATTCTGTTCGGCGGCGCAAACACCTTCGGCCGCCTGCTGACCATCGGCAAGATTCCGGAGGCTATCACCTCGTTCATGACCGGGCTGACCGAATCCCCGATCCTGATCATGCTGATGATCAATCTGGTGCTGCTGGTGGCGGGGATGTTCCTTGACACCATCTCGAGCATCATCTTGCTCGCGCCGCTCTTCACCCCGCTGGTGATTGCCAAGGGGTACGATCCGGTCTTTTTCGGGGTGATCATGGTGGTGAACCTCTGCATCGGGATGCTGACCCCGCCGATGGGCGGCAACCTGTTTGTGGCGCAGCGGGTCTCGCAAAGCGGCTTCGAAGACATCCTAAAGGAAACGATGCCGATGATCGGGGTGCTGTGCGCCGTGCTGGTGATCATGATCGTTTTCCCACAGATTATCCTATTCCTACCCCGGTTGTTGGGGATGTAAGAGAATTCCCGGGAGGTTTGAAAGAATGTATCAGACGGTTGAACTTCTGGTGGATGGCAAACTGCTACGGGGCTGCGTGCGCGCGCCCGACGGCGGCGAACGGTACCCCACGGTCTGCTTCTACCACGGATTCAGTGTGGATAAGGTGGGGCTCATGCGCCTGCACGAGCTGTTTGCCCGCGCCTGCGTGGACAACGGCATCGCCTGCGTGCGATTTGACTTTTACGGCTGCGGCGAAAGCGACGGGGATTTTTCCGAAATGCGGGTGAGCGAGGAGATTCGGCAGGCGAAAGCGATCTACGAATGGACCTGCGCGCAGCCGTTCGCCGAACCCGCGCAGGTCTATCCGGTCGGGCACAGCCTTGGCGGCGCGATCTGCGCGGTGGTGGCGGCGGCCTACCAGCCGAAGGCGGCAGTACTTTGGTCACCGGGGCTGTCGGTCTACTACGACATCAGCGGACGGGTGGGCGCGGTTCCCGACCACTACGCGGAATCGTACGATCTCGATGGGCTGAGAATTTCCGGCGATTTCTTCAACGACGCGCGCAGTGTCAACTTTCAGGAGCTGGCGAAAAACTACAAAAACGAGGTGCTGATCATCCATGGGGAGAAGGACGAGAAGGTCCCGGTGGCGGTGACCGGCTTTTACCGGGATGTTTATCAGGACGCGATGCGGTTGAAGATCCTGCCTGGCTGCAACCACCAGTTCAGCTCGCTGGCGTGGAAGCAGGTGGTGTACGATCTGACCATCGCCTTCCTCAAGGAGAAGATCGCGCAGTAACACGCGCAAAGCGCAACAAAAATCCACCGGCGTAGTAAAGAGGTCAATAGAAAGTAGACAGAAAAAACAAAAAAGGTTAATCACCCCTGTCCATCCAAAACCGGACAGGGGATTTACATTGCAATTTAGCAACCGGTCTGAGGAAATTAAAATAATCCACAGCTTTCTGGATGACAACAAAGATATCATTAGGCTGTTTGTGCTTCGCACACCGCCTTCATTGACAAACTGTCCTGTCTCCGAATTATAATATCTCGCCCGGAGATAGAGTTCTCCAGTTTCTCTGTTAAAGTACTTCCCGCAGTAGCGGAATGGGCTGGAATCCAGCTTTTTGGAGCTCTGTTCGTTGCCGAACGCGTCGTAGCGGTAATTTTTCAGAACATTGCCCCACGCATCCGAGCGTTGGATAACGTCTCCGTGGGCATTGAACAGGTAATGCTGGTTTGCGCCGTCCTGTTCGCGCGCGATCAGATTGATTCCCCGCAGATAGCGCGCCGTTACGTTACCGGTCATGCCGATTTCCGCCGCGATGTTTTGCCCGTCCCACAAGTGAACGATGGAACTTTTTGCTCCGTCCCGCTCCCGGATGGTTTTTTCCGCAGCGCAGGCCGTCCGGGCGGTAACAATAAGTAAGTCGACAATGGAACGCCTCAGGGAAAACCTTGAAAGCCTGAAAATGAAAAATACCCTTTGTTTCTGCGATTGTTCCATCACGCCACTGTCATTAACATCAAGGGTGAGAGTTACAGGCTCAAGGAGCCGGAATGCGCCAGAAACGCAAGGAGCAATACCGCCGCGCCGCAGGCAAAGTCTGTCGAAACCATAATTATCTTTCGATTATGCCTGTCACCCAGCACTCCGGCAAAAGGGGAGACAATCAAAGCGGGTACGAGCAAGAAAAAGGAATACAGCCCTATTGTCGCGGCTGAACCTCCGGCGTCGATAATATAAAGCGGCATAACGGCCACCTGAATACTTGTGCCGGTGACGGAAACCATACCGCCTGCTAACAAAAGGATCAGGTTGATATTGATTTTTTTATTCTTTGTTATGTAGTTCATATAACACATCTAAAGCAGCTCAACATACCCGGTCGAGCCGTTTATCCTGATCCGTTGCCCATCCGTGATAAGTTTTGTGGCGTTTTCGACGCCTACGACGCCGGGGATGCCATATTCCCGCGTAATGACAGCGCCGTGGGTCCCAACTCCGCCGATTTCGGTCACAAGTCCCTTCACCGACACGAACAGCGGCGTCCAGCTTGGGTCGGTAAATACAGCCACCAAAATGTCCCCTTTTGACAGGTCGGCTTTTGCGGGGTCAAGTACCACCCTTGCGCGCCCTTCGGCTACTCCCGCTGAAACGGGCGTCCCGGGCAATGCGCCTTCAGGCATGTTTTCAGCCACATATTCGCCGGTTATGATTTCGCCCTCCGACGTAATCACTCGAGGCGGCGTCAGCTTTTCAAACAGCTTAAACTCCCGCTTGCGTGTCTCAATAAGGTCTTTGTCCACCTTACCGGTTTTGGCGGCTTCCCAAAACTCATTGAAGTACAGATAGAACACATCCTCCGGCGCATTCACAGCGCCCGACTGTGCCAGTCTTTCCGTCTCACGCATCAGCGCCTCCTTAAACGGCTGAAAAAATGACATAAAGGTATATTTCGGATATTCCCTGTAGCCGATGACGCTGCACAGTATTTCGATTTTATGCTTGGCTGTTTTGGCCTTGCGCCGACCTCCGGGCAGTTTTTCTATGCGTTCCAGATATTCTTTCGCTTTTTGCTCCGATTCAAGCCTGCCCTTTTCAAACAGCGCCGCGCCCGCGCCATCCTCAAAATTTCTGACGTTGACCAATATCATCGGGAATACCGCCGTCGGGTTCTCGTGCCAGCGGGGCCGCGTGATGTCGATCTCGCCCTGGCAGCGCATACCGAACTTTTTAAGAAAGCTTTTAAACTCCCTGGCAAATTTCTGTCCGCCATCCAAGCCATCCAAGTCGTCCCAAAGAGATTCGTCTTTCGCCTTTTCCAGGTACGCGCAGAGATCGGGATGCTTGCGCGCGGTATCGGCCAAATCCATCAGCGCGAATCCCATCTCGGTGGTGACGTTGCCCGGCACGGACTTGGTAAGCTCATCTATGGCGTTTTCTTCTTGCAGCCATTTTTGCATATGCTTCTTTACCCAGTTGTAATACTGCACTTGAAGCATCATGAGGCCATACAGCATTTGATTGTTTTTGTTAAAAAAACGTTTTCCGAAGGTTTTCGCGTACTCGTCAATATAAGCGAATACCTCGCCGCCGGTTTTTTTGCGCAAATCGCTTCCGGTTTCCTCAGCTTGCTTTTCTATGATTATACTTTGTTCCTTCACATGCGCGGCAATATTGGCCGCGCCCTTTTTCGCCTCTTTCTGCGATCGTATGGCAATGCTGATAATCTGAGGGTTTGCCATAAAACCCACGGCGTTCTTTCCCTTGGGGAGAGATTTGACGAACTCTTTGTCGCTTGACGCCTTTCGCAGTGCTTCGCACATCAGGTGATCCTGTGATTCGTAGCTATCAATCATAAACTTGCGCATTAAGGGCGATTTCATATCATTGGAAAAATCAAAATATATCCTGCCCCCTGCCTCAGTCGTTTTGTCGGCAATGGCAAAAGACATAAACATGTCGTTGAGCGATATGCCAAGCGGTTTAAAAGCGTCTGTCATCATATTCTGGTGGCCGTAGGAGCTGTAGATGCGTAGGCAGTCGTCTTTCGCTTTCGGTATGGGATAAAGCGTGGTGATAGGGCGGCTTTGGAGTACGTATAACACGCCGTCCGCCAGCGCCCACTCGATATCCTGCGGGCAGCTGAAGCGCTTCTCAATCGTCCTACCGATACGCTCCAATTCTAATATTTGCGCGTCTGTCAGCCACTGCGTTCCCTGTTTGTCAGTTTCGATTTCCCATTGAACCGTACCGCCGTTTGAGTCCGCAATAATTGCCAGCTTTTGATTTCGCACGTTTTCCTCAAGGATTTTTCCTCGCGCACCCTGTAATTATCCGCGCTTGCCAGCCCGGAAACAAGTGTCAACGCCGATTTAATTTTGCAAGAAAACGCCGGTTAAATTTTGTAGGTTATCGTCGAGCAGGAATGAAGCCGATTGGGTATAAGTCGCGGGTTCAAACAAAGTATTTGCGATGTGCTGCTTTTGCTTCATATGCTCTTTTCGCTCTTTGAGGCGGTAGCTTTCGCCCTTGATGTTGATAACGGTGCAGTGATGCAGGACACAGTCAAGGATGGCCGACGCAATGGTCATATCAGCGAAAATCTCGTTCCACTGGGAAAAGGTTTTGTTGGAGGTAAAGATCGTAGAGGTTTTCTCGTAACGTCTGGCGATAAGCTGAAAGAAGAGGTTTGCTCCTTGAATATCCATCGGGAGATAGCCGATTTCATCGATGATGAGCAGTTTGTACTTGCCGAGGATTTTCAGCTTGTCAGGCAGCCTGTTTGAAAAATGAGCCGCCTTGAGCTGGTGGCAGTTGATGTAGTATGTGCTTCGCCTGTGGCCTGCGGCGACCATGCCCAGGGCGGTGGCGAGATGGGTTTTACCGACGCCGGGCGGGCCGAGGAAGACAACGTTTTCTCCGTTTTCAAGGAATCTCATGGTGGCAAGCTCCTCGATCTGGCGCTTGTCGATGGAAGGCTGGAAAGAGAAGTCGAAAGCATCCAGCCCCTTCTTTAACGGAAACCCGGGGGTCATAAGCTGTGTTTCGTAGGCTCTCTTGCGCTTGCTGTCGGCCTCCTCGGCAAAGATATGGTCGAGCACCTCAACGATGTTGACTTCGTCCTTTACCGCCCGTTCCAGGTAGTTGTCAAGGATGACAAGGGTGTTTTTTATTTTCAGCGCCACAAGGTTCTCGCGGATGCGCTCCATCATCAACTCACTCATACAGCGCAGCCTCGTCATACCGGCTCAGATCATGCGGCTTTATGGGAAAGTCAATGACATTGTCACCGTCCAGCAGCGTGTTTTCGACGTCAAAGCTCCGCTTCACCGTCAGCTTGCGGTAATGATGGGCATTGACGATCATGTCTTTTTTCTGGTACGATATGCGGTGAAGGGCGATCTGCTTCCCCCCATGGTAGACGGCATAGCTGATGAGGCAGTCTTTTTGTACCCGGCGAAGATTGACTTTGTCGATGATATATTCACGGGAGAGGGGGCCAAGGCCCTCTTTTTTTAGCCGCTCAAACGGTATCTCTCCCGTTGTCGCATGTACCTTTCCGTTGACCTTGTTGCACCACGCCACGGCTTGTCCGTTGAGGTCGTCCAGCGAATCATACTTGATACCGACCATGAAATTGTCCCGGACAAACTGTACTGTCCGCTCCACCTTGCCCTTGATCTGTTCCCGGTATGGCCTGCACAACACCGGCTTGAACCCGTAGAACCCGGCGAAATCCTCAAATTGCCGGTTTAGCGTGCTGTCTTCCTGCTTGAGAAGCCGATTGATGACCACCTGCTTCATGTTGTCGTACAAGATCTCTTCCGGGTATCCGCCAAAGTATCGAAACGCATTGGCGTGGCAGCGAATCATGGTGTTTGCGCTCATATCCGTCACAAATTCTATGTACCGCATCCGGGAGTATCCCAGTATCATCAGAAAACAGTACAGCTTCTTCTGTTTCCCGTTTTCCAGCACCGTGTGATCCTCAAAAAACGCCCAGTCCATCTGCCCTTGCAGCCCCGGCATTGTCTCAAACCGTACCGTCGCTTTCTCATCGTTCTGCTCTTTCCTGTGCCGCACATATTCCCGCACGATGCTGTGTCCGCCGGTGAAGCCCTGCTCCTGTATCTTCTCCAGAATCCGCTCCGCCGAGTACGGCGCTTCCTCCAGCCATACCGTTATCTGTTCCTTATACGGGTCCAGCTTTGACGGCTTTGGCGTACTCAGCACATATTCCGGCCGCGTGTCCGACGCCGCGTATTTCTTTGCCGTTCGCGGGTCTATGTGATATTTCCTCCCGATTTCTGTGTAGCTCAGCCCTTTGAGCCGGTCGTTTCGGATGTCCATCCAATGCTCTCCTTCCATTTCTTCACCCTTCCTGTCCTTTTCATCGACAGAAAGAGTTTAGCATATCTCCATCCTAACCGGCCATATCCTGCATTTTTTAACTGGCGTTTTCTTTCATTTTATCACTGGCGCTGACAGTTGTGGGCGGAAAGAAGATCACGACGAAACTGCTGGCCGAAGCTCTGCGCAAGCTCCCGAAAGAAAAGCGCAAGGCCGTACTGCTGTACTACTTCTTCAACAAGTCCGACGTGGAGATTGGAGAATCGCTTCATGTCCCACGCAGCACGGTACAGTACAGACGGACAAGCTCATTCGACCTACTAAAACGCTATTTGGAGGAACACGCGGATGAATGGAACGATTGGTAACAGCAGCGAACGCGGCTTATTACCATATCCGGTCATTTTAGCCGCGTCCAAAGGCGACCCCGACGCCATGAGAATTGTCGTGCAGCATTACGGCAACTACATAGCCAGCCTGTCGTTGCGCAGATTGTGTGATGAACGCGGCAACAAGTATTGGGGCGTAGATGAGGATATCCAAAACCGTTTGCAATCCAAGCTGATGCGGGCCGTCCTCACGTTCAGGGCAGAGTAATTCCGGCAAGTCAAAGCAGGACATCCCCCTTTCCATGCCGAGACCTTGCGCTCTGCTTGTGTTCCTTGACAAAGAAAGCGCGGAAGATAACGCCGACGCAGTATAGGGCAAATCGGATACGTTCGGTTTATGCCGATATTTTCAGAGTGAGCGACCAACACCATGCCGTGAAGCGGGGGCGGCACCCTGCGGGCGACGACATATAAACGGCAAAATGATACTCCTTACAGCCACAGTCCGAGCGTTCAAAGCGTCACAGGCAATGGGTAGGGCCGCGTGAGAACCACGCGGGGGTGAGATTCCCGTGAGGCTGCGCCAGCAGCCGTCCGATCAAAGCCCTTTTGAAATAGCCGCCTTTTAGCCATTACCAATGAAAGGGGGTATTCCTATGGCAAAAAAGGAAACTGCCAGCGCCGCCGCGCCTGCGCTTCCCATACTGAAAACCGTGGAACAAATGAGCCGTATTTCGGGCATTGGAGAAAACAAGCTGCGTGAGCTGATGGAGTGCGACGAGCTGGAATATATACAGAACGGTAATCGGCGCTTGATTGCCGACGCCGCGATCTGGAAATGGTACGAAAAGGCCAAAGTAGCAGCGTCCCCCTCGGAAAGTGAGAGGTAACATATGGCCGTATCGTCCAGACAGGTACAGAATAAGCGTGACGGCAACGGCGTTCTGACCGGTAAGCCAGGCACCGTCTACGATGTAAATATCAAGTACAATTCCCCGGAGGGCAAAAAGACCTATTCCAAAAAGGGCTTTGCCACAAAAAAAGAGGCGGTACAACATGAAGCGGAAATGCGCACCAAGCTTCAGAATCCGACCTATACACCGGTTATATCATCCCAAGGCAAACAAAGCGTCAAAGAGTATTTGGAGGAATGGATAGAAGCGCATGGCAAAGTAAATCTTCGGCCAAGTACCTTTGCAAGCTACAAGGGATGGATACAAAATCACATCAACCCATATATCGGACATGTTCAGCTAAATCAGCTTTCTCCTGCCATGATCGATAATCTGTTCCAGAAGCTTTTTGAAAAAGGCTTATCCAATAGTTCCGTTCGATACACGCAGCGAATTTTGAGTGTTTCCATGGAGGCAGCGCGAAAATATCGTTATATAGAAACGAACCCTGCCCACGACATTATCACCAAGTTTGGGAAGCAGGGCAAGACTCCCGACCCGTACACCATTGAGCAGATGCAGGAGTTTATGAGCAAGGTCATCGGCACCGAATGGGAAATGACCGTGATGCTTGCCGGTATGTACGGCCTGCGTTTAAGTGAAATCCTTGGTTTGCGTTGGCAGAATGTCGATCTTCAAAACAACACGTTCGGCGTTGTGGAGCAGCTACCATTCAATCTGCCTGCCGGGACAAAAACATTGCGGGAATGGCACCGACGAAATCTAACGACCGCATCTTGCCTATCACAGATTTGACTAAGCCCTATTTTGAACGGCAGCTTGCCATGCAGGAGCGCCGCAAGGAATTAACCGCAGTAGCGGGGGCAGCATACTACGACAACGATCTGGTGGTGTCCAAGGCGGACGGTGCGCCATATCGCCGGGACGCCGTATCAACCGCTTTTGGGCAACTTATCCGGCACCTTGAAATGCCGCATATTCGTTTTCATGATTTGAGGCATACGGCGGCCACGAACATGCACCAGCTCACCGGCGATTTTTATACCGTCGGTGAAATTTTAGGGCATAAGCTCAAAGGCATCGGCATTTCTCTCGGTATCTCCACGAACCTTGAAGCGGTGACGGCGCAGTACGTCGATGTGCGGCTTGACCGAAAAAAGGCCGTGCTGGAAACCTACCATAAGGCGCTACACCCGCAGAAAGAGCCTGAGAAGCCCGCGAAACCGGCGAAGCAGAGCAAAAAGAAAAGCAGTGAAATGGAGCTGTAAACGACGTAAGTTTTTATGGCTCCGTGCTGTTTCTTATAGCTTTTTAGAGAATGTGGGCACCATTTGGGCACCTGCGCATACATTATTCGTGCATAAGCAGAATGAAATATTTTTTCGTGTTGGATATCGGGCACCATAAATCAGAGCACCACGGGCAACATTTGAACGGGAAGCGATAAAACAGGGCACCATGGAGAGATAGAGAAATCCCCTGAAAATATTGCATTTCCAGGGGATTTTGAGAAGTTAGGTTGTACGACTAGCAGTCTTGTCTAACATCAAAGCAGATGATATATTGATGTTGGAGGAGATAGAAATGGCAGAAAAACGTGTAGAAAAAGATGCGGTAACAAAGGTGGCCCGGCAGCGGCTAAGTGTACTGGAAATGGCGGAAACGCTGGGTAACATCTCGGAAGCATGC
>JAEXAZ010000327.1 GCA_023394255.1 Bacillota bacterium
TCTGTACGCTGCGCGATATGATTGAAAACGACCCCGCTGTCCGTGAGAAACTGCGGATTGTGTTCCTCGAAAACTACAGCGTCACCATTTCCGAGCTTCTGATGCCGGCCTCCGAAATCTCCGAGCAGATATCCCTCGCGGGCACCGAAGCCTCCGGCACCGGCAATATGAAGCTGATGCTCAACGGCGCGATTACGCTTGGTACGCTGGACGGCGCGAATGTGGAAATCGGTGAGCGCGTAGGCGGGGAAAATATTCTGATTTTCGGCATGACCACACCGGAAGTCAACGCTTTAAAGGCACATGGCTATGTTCCCGCCGAATACTATCATCAGGACGACCGCCTGCGCCGCGCCATCGACCTGCTTTCCTCCGGCCTGGACGGGCAGCAGTTCCCGGATATCGCAAACTCTCTGCGCTACAACGACCCTTATATGGTGCTCGCCGATTTTGACGCCTACTGCAAGGTGCAGGCGCAGGCCTCCGACCTGTACCGGGATACTATGGGCTGGCAGAAAAAATCCCTCTATAATATTGCCGCTTCCGGCTATTTCTGCGCCGACCGTTCCATACAGGACTATGCGCGGGATATTTGGGGACTTTATAAATAGCGTCCAGCGTCTGCCGCGGCAGACGCCTCCGGCGCGGTAAGGTTCTGTAAATGCCCAAGACCACTGTTTCGATTTTTTCTGCGGGCAGGTGAAATTCTGCCCGCAGATTTTTTTGGAGTTGATTTCGTGAATGCCCTGCTCTATGACAGCCGTGATGAAAAATTCAAATCCCCCTTCGGCGCGGTTCCCGCAGGCACGCCCGTCACCTTTCGCATCTGCCTGCCAATGATATACCAGTTCACAGCCCCGGCTCTGCTGATGTTTCAGGCCGACCGGTGGGACACCCCCGACCGCATCCCCATGCAGTTTGAGGAGAGCGACGGTATCGCCGGATCTTATACCTGCGTTTTCTGCCCGCCGCTGCCTCAGCTTTATTTCTACCGGTTTGAACTGAGCGGGATTGACGGCGTCAAGTTCGTCAACCGCGGCCCCGACGGATTCTCCCAGATCAGCTTTGAAGGCGGGGACCTTTGGCAGCTTACCGTTTACGACGCGGCATTGAAGACACCGGATTTCATGAAAAACGGCGTCATGTATCAGATTTTCCCCGACCGGTTCTGCAATTCCGGCACGCCGAAGGACTGCCCATTCCCCGACCGCTGGCTGCATCAGGACTGGTATGAGCTGCCTGTCTACCAGCCGGACAATGAGGGCAAATTCCCAAATTCCGATTATTTCGGGGGAGATTTGGCCGGCATCGCCTCCAGGCTGCCCTATTTAAAGAGTTTGGGTGTCACCTGTATCTATCTCAACCCCATCTTCGAGGCGCATGAAAACCACCGCTACAATACCGCAGATTATGAGAAGATTGACCCGCTTTTAGGTGACGAAGGGGATTTTCAGTCGCTCTGCCGCGAAGCGCGGAAGCTTGGCATCCGGGTCTTGCTGGATGGCGTATTTAATCATACGGGAAGCGACAGCGTTTATTTCAACAAAAACAGGCGTTACGGCGAACACACTGGCGCTTATAACGATCCGCAGAGTCCTTATCGCAGCTGGTATGATTTTACCAGCTATCCGGATTCTTACCGGTCGTGGTGGGGATTTGAGACTCTGCCCAATCTCAATGAAAGCGACCCCGCTTACAGCCAATTTATCTGCGGGGAAACCGGCGTGCTGAAAAAATGGCTGCGGCTCGGCGCTTCCGGCTACCGGCTCGACGTGGCCGACGAACTGCCCGATTTCTTTTTAGACCGCATCTCAGCCTGTGTCAAGGGGTATGACCCCGAATGCGCCGTTATCGGTGAGGTCTGGGAGGACGCCTCCACCAAAGTCAGCTACGGCGAGCGCCGCCGTTACCTTCTTGGGGGGCAGCTTGATTCCGTCATGAACTACCCGTTCAAGGATGCCATCCTCAATTATGTCCGTTACGGCGACTGCAACCGGCTCTATCTGACCATTCTGGCAATTCTTGAGCACTATCCAAAGCCTGTTCTGGACGTCCTGATGAACTCCCTGTCCACCCACGATGTGGAGCGCGCCATTACCGCACTGGCCGGAGAGCCGTCCGCGGGCAACGGACGGGACTGGCAAGGCCGGCATAACCGGCTCAGCGACAGCCAGTACCGGCTGGGAAAAGCCCTGTTTTGCGTGGCGTCGGTCATCCAGTATACCCTGCCCGGCATTCCCTGCCTGTATTACGGGGATGAAGCGGGGCTGTACGGCTATAAAGACCCGTTCAACCGGACCTGCTACCCATGGGGGCGGGAAGATCCGGAACTTCTGGAATTTTTCCGGTCTCTCGGGCGTCTGCGCACGCAATTCCCGGAGCTTTCCACCGCCGGATTCCGCGCCGTTTCCTTTACGCCCGAGACGGTATCCTACTGCCGGGAGTGGGAGCAAAACCGCCTGCTGATCGCGGTAAACCGTACAGACAAATCCGTGCCTGTTGCATTCCCCGCCGGGTTCGGCCATGCAAAAGTGGTACTTGGCACTGTTGACGGCGGCCGGCTCGCACCTTTCGGCTATGCCGTTCTGGCGGACAGCATCCCGCGATAATAGATCGGACTACATGATAACGCACAGCTTACCGGTATGGTTTGCTGTGTGTATTTTTTATCTCAATTTCCAGCAAAAGGAAAATCAATCCTTTCAAATTTTGCTGATGATTTTCTCTTATGCGGCTACAATATAAACAGACGGATTTCTGATTCACGAAATCCGTGCGGCATATACCGCACAATTGTAGAAATGCAAAAGGGGATTGTTTTATGCCGCTGGTCGAACTGAGGAACCTCACCAAAATTTATAACTCCGGCGAAAACGAGGTCCGCGCGCTCTCCAATGTCTCCCTCTCGATCTGCGAGGGGGAATTTGTGGCGATCATTGGGCAGTCCGGCTCCGGAAAGTCGACGCTGATGAATATGCTGGGCTGTCTTGACATGCCCGATTCCGGGGAATATCTGCTGGAGGGCGAAAACGTCGCAACCATACCGGAAGAAACGCTGGCCCATATCCGCAACCGCCGCATCGGCTTTATTTTTCAGGGGTTCAACCTGATTTCCAGCCTGAACGCACTTGAAAACGTGGAACTGCCGCTGATGTACCGGGGCATGCGCGCGAAAGAGCGGTTTGAACTGGCGTATTCCGCGCTCAGCCGGGTGGGGATCGCCAACCGGATCCGGCACCGCCCTTCCGAGCTTTCCGGCGGGCAGCAGCAGAGGGTCGCCATCGCGCGGGCGATTGCCGCAAAGCCGCCGATTCTTCTCGCCGACGAACCCACCGGCAACCTTGATTCGGCATCCGGCTCCGAAGTGATGTCGATTCTGCGGGATCTGCACGAAGAAGGCAAGACCATTATTCTGATCACGCACGACGGCGCCATCGCCTCGATGGCAAACCGGATTATCCGTATCGTTGACGGCTGTGTTGTAGACGATACCGTTTCCTGACCGATCAAAAAGGCTCCGCGGCGAATGCCGCGGAGCCTTTTCATGCGAAAAATCTTATTCTGCGTCGTAAAGTTTGGACATACGGAGCAGATGGTTGTATTTGTCGGCAGCAGCCTTGGTCGCAGCCGCGAACAACTGCTCTGCACGCTCAGGATTCTGTCTTTCCAGCGAGCTGTAACGGACTTCGTTCTCGATAAAGGACTTGTAGTCCTCTTTCGGAGCCTTGGAATCCATCTGGAACGGATTAGCGCCCTCGGCAGCTCTGCGGGGATCGAAGCGGAAGTTATGCCAGTAACCGGCCTCGACAGCCCTCTTGATTTCGGTCTGCGCAATGCCCATGCCGCCCCTGATGCCGTGGTTGATGCAGGGCGCGTAAGCGACGATGATGGACGGACCGTGATAGCTTTCCGCCTCGACAAACGCCTTGATGCACTGGTTGTAGTCAGCGCCCATGGCAACCTGCGCAACGTAAACATAGCCATAACTCATCGCAATCGCGGCGAGATCCTTCTGCTTGATTTCCTTACCGGCAGCCGCGAACTGCGCAATCGCGCCGGTCGGGGTTGCTTTGGAGGACTGGCCGCCTGTGTTGGAGTAAACCTCGGTGTTGAAGACCAGGATATTGACATCCTCGCCGGATGCGATTACATGGTCCAGACCGCCGAAGCCGATATCGAACGCCCAGCCGTCGCCGCCGAATACCCAGTTGGATTTTTTGGCGAGGAACTCTTTATCCTTCAGGATCGCTTTGCAGGTCGGGCAGTCAATGCCTTCCAGCGCGGAGATCAGGTTCTTCGTGGCAACCGCATTGGCCGGGCCGTCATCAACAGAGGACAGGTAAGCCTCGCATGCCGCTTTGACTTCAGCAGTTGCCTTTTCATCCTTGGCAACTTCGAGCACTTTTGCAATCAGATGCTGACGCAGAGTGGACTGAGCCAGATACATGCCGTAGCCGTATTCCGCGTTGTCCTCAAACAGGGAGTTCGCCCAGGCCGGGCCGCGTCCTTCCTGATTGACTGTGTACGGAGTGGACGGAGCGGAGCCGCCCCAAATGGAAGAGCATCCGGTTGCGTTGGCAATATACATTCTGTCGCCGAACAGCTGGGTGGCCAGCTTGGCATACGGAGTTTCGCCGCATCCCGCGCAGGCGCCGGAGTATTCAAGCAGCGGCTGTTTGAACTGGCTTCCCTTGACGGTGCTTTCCTTGAATTTTTCCGCAACTTCGGGTTTGGTCGGCAGGGCCTGGCCATAAGCGGCAACTTCCGCCTGCTCAAGCTGGCTGTCGAGTTTCTCCATAACCAGCGCCTTGTTGCCCTTCTTGCCGGGGCAGACATTTGCGCAGGATCCGCATCCGGTGCAGTCCAGAACGGAGACGGTCATCGCGAACTTGTAGCCGGGCATTCCGATCATCGGAACAGTCTTGGTGCCTGCGGGAGCCTTGGCGGCTTCGTCTTCGGTCATAACGGCCGGACGGATGACAGCGTGCGGGCAGACATAAGCACAGAAGTTGCACTGGATGCAATTGTCAGGAACCCAGTTGGGAACATCCACAGCGATACCGCGTTTCTCATAAGCGGCAGAGCCCTGCGGGAAGGTGCCGTCCTCGCGGCCGTCGAAAGTGGAAACAGGCAGTTTATCACCGCGCTGCGCATTCGCGGGGATCAGGATATCATTGACGAAATCGACAAGGTCTTTGCGGCTGCCGGTAGCCTTCAGGGCCTCGTCAGCGTCGGTAGCGTTCATCCAGTCAGCCGGCACTTCCACCTTGACAATGGATTTCGCGCCTTCTTCA
>JAEXAZ010000245.1 GCA_023394255.1 Bacillota bacterium
GCGCATGTCTTCCGGAAGGCCGGAAAGGAATTCATAATAGCTGCGCGTAGCGGCAACGACGGATTGCAGCGCCTCGTCAACGCTGCCCTCCCCGCTGTCCGGGTTCAGCAGAAGGCTGTTGCATTCCTGCACCGGGGCAAGCCGGCTGCTGCACTCGTCCATATAATTGCTGACGACTGTAAGCGTATATTTTTTGATGAGCTGCGGCAAAAGGTCGGAAAGGGCGCCGGTATAATCAACTGGGGCGGCTGGAATTGTCGGCATAAAGCTTCACCTCATGCAGCGGAATACCGCCGGTTTCATTTCCTCATATTATACACAATTTCGCGTGGTTTGTCATCCTCTTTCGGCAGGCTTTCCCCAAATACGGCTGATTTCTTCAGTCAAACAGGATGCGCGGGGAAGACTGTTCCTTTCGGGAAAAATATGGTATGATAGTCAAAAACAGCAATTGGGAGGAATTCGGATGTATTTGGCAAAAACAGATCGATATCAGGCCATGCAGTATAAACGCTGTGGAAAGAGCGGTCTGCTGCTGCCGCGGATTTCTTTGGGCCTTTGGCAGAGTTTCGGCGGGAAGGTTCCTTATGAAACCAGCAGGGAGATGGTCTGCGCGGCGTTCGACGCCGGCATCACCCATTTTGACCTCGCGAATAATTATGGACCGCCCGCGGGTTCCGCGGAGGAGACCTTCGGGAAGCTGCTCAAACAGGACCTTCACCCTTACCGCGATGAGATGGTCATTTCCACCAAGGCGGGGTATACGATGTGGCAGGGGCCGTACGGAGACTGGGGAAGCAAAAAATACATGATTTCCAGCCTGGACCAGAGCCTGAAGCGTATGGGGCTTGAATATGTGGACATCTTTTACCATCACCGCCCCGACCCCGAGACGCCGATGGAGGAGAGCATGGATGCGCTCGTAACCGCCTTGCGGCAGGGGAAATGCCTGTATGTGGGGCTCTCCAATTATAATGCGGAGCAGACCAAACAGGCGGTCGGAATCCTGCGGGAAATGGGCGTGCATTGCCTCATCCATCAGCCGCGCTATTCCATGTTTGACCGTTGGGTGGAAAATGGGCTTTATGATGTTTTGAAGGAGGAAGGCGTCGGTGCAATCGCATTTTCACCGCTGGCGCAGGGGATGCTGACCGGCAGATATTTTGATGGGATTCCCGCTGATTCCCGCGCGGGAGGGGACAGCGTCTCGCTTGACGCACACCGCGTGACCTCTGAAAAAGTGGAAAAGGCGAAAAAACTGGACAAAGTCGCACAGGCAAGGGGGCAGTCGCTGGCGCAAATGGCGCTTGCGTGGGTGCTGGAAAAGGAACAGACCACCTCGGTAATCATCGGTGCGTCCCGCGTCCAGCAGATTGCGGAAAACCTTGGCACGCTGAATCATCTGGAATTTACGGCCGGGGAACTGTCGGCAATTAATCAGATACTGGGAGATTGATTAGGAACATGCGCAAACTCTTACAATCGGCAGGTTTGGCCGTTGCGGCGGCCAGCCTGTTTTTCGGGCTGCTGCCTTTGTTGCTTTATGGAATCTTTCACACGGGTGTAGCGGCCCTGCTGCTCTTCGGCCTGCTGCTTGCGGTGCTTTGCCTCTTTTGGGACCCGCCGAAGCGGGAAGCCGGAACACATATTCGCAGACGGCTCCGGCTGGTCTCGGACAGGCGCCGCCCGCCGATACCGCACCGGTGGAAAACCATAAGGGCGATCGGTGCTGCCGGTATTTCCGTCTGTATGCTCGGCGCTGCTGCCGTTTCGGTGCTGATGCTGTCGGCGGCTTTCCAGCCGATTGGGCAGGAAACGCGGACGGTCATTGTACTTGGCTGCCAGATTATCGGGGATCAGCCGTCGCGGATGTTAAGTTACCGTCTGGACGCCGCCGAGCGATATCTGAAAGAATATCCCGACGCATCCGCCGTCGTTTCCGGCGGCCGCAGCCCATCGGAAACGTATTCCGAAGCGGAGGTCATGAAAAATGAGCTGGTCAAACGGGGCATCGATGCGGCCAGAATCTATACGGAAGACCGGTCGGCCAACACAGAGGAAAACATCCGGTTTTCAGAGCAGGTGATTTCTGAAAACAACCTGTCCGGGCAGGCGGCAATCGCAACCGACAGCTTCCATCAGCTGCGCGCGGCGGTCTATGCAAGGCGTGCCGGACTGTCGCCCGCGCCGCTGGACGCAAGAACTCTGTGGGGGCTGCTGCCGTCCTATTGGGTACGGGAATTTTTTGCACTGGCAAAGGCAATCCTTTTTTCCTGACAAAAACAGTCTCCCTGTTCCGAGGCGGAGCAGAGAGACTGTTTTATTTTATGACAGGCTATTTCATATAGCCGCCTTTCATTGGGGAAACGGCGTGCTCGGAAAAGATTTTGAGAACACCGGACGGATATTTGGGAGCATGGGGTTTCCAGTTTGCTTTGCGGTTGGAAAGGACTTTTGCAACTTCTTCCTCGCTCATGCGTTTTCCGCCAATTCCGACGATTGCCAGAATCCGTTTCTCGATGTCAATTTCAATCAGATCGCCCTCTTCCACCAGCGCGATGGGACCGCCGTCGGCGGCTTCGGGGGAAACGTGTCCGATGGCAGGGCCTTTGGACGCTCCGGAGAAGCGGCCGTCGGTGATCAGCGCAATGGATTTGCCCAGTTCCGGGTCGGAAGAAATGGCTTCGGTAGTGTAGAACATCTCCGGCATGCCGGAGCCTTTCGGGCCTTCGTACCGGATGAACACCGCGTCGCCGGGCTGGATCTCGTGGGAAAGGACGGCGGCGATTGCGTCTTCCTCACAGTCGAACGGGCGCGCTTTCAGAACCGCCTTGAACATTTCCTTCGGGACAGCGGTATGCTTGACCTCCGCGCCTTCTGGAGCGAGGTTGCCGCGCAGGATAGCGATACTGCCGTTTGTGCCGATCGGGTTGTCAAAGGTGCGGATAATATCGGTGCGCTTGAGCCCTGTTTTTGCGAGCAGCTCATCGCAGCGGTCATAAAAACCGTTCTGCTTGAGATCTTCCAGATTTTCCCCGAGCGTTTTGCCGGTTACAGTCATGACATCCAGATGGAGCATCGACTTGATTTCTTCCATAATGCGCGGCACCCCGCCCGCATAGTAGAAGTATTCCGCCGGCCAGCGCCCCGCCGGGCGGATGTCGAGCAGGTAATGCGCGCCGCGGTGCAGGCGGTCGAAAGTGTCGCCGTCGATTTCCAGACCGAATTCGTGCGCCGCTGCCGGCAGATGGAGCAGGGAATTGCTGGAGCCGGAAATTGCCGCATGCACCATAATGGCGTTCTCGAACGACTGCATGGTAACCATGTTGCGCGGTTTGAGACCGGCATGCGCCATAGCGACCGCCTGTTTTCCGGCGTGCTTGGCGAATTCGTTCAGGTCTTCGCAGGTGGCGGGCATGAGGGCGCTACCGGGCAGCATCAGGCCCAGCGATTCCGCCATGACCTGCATGGTTGAGGCGGTGCCCATAAAGGAACAGGCTCCGCAGGAAGGGCAGGCGTGCTGCTTATAATAGGTGAGCTTTTTTTCGGTGATTTCGCCGCGCTGCTGCATGGCGCTGTACATGCCGATCTGTTCAAGCGTCAGCAGGTCGGGCCCCGCCTGCATGACCCCGCCCGTCACAATGATGGAAGGGATGTTGACGCGCCCGATTGCCATCAGGTGGGCGGGCACCGCTTTATCACAGCTTGCAATGAACACGCCCGCGTCAAAAGGGGTGGCGTTCGCATGAATCTCGATGAGATTGCAGAGCGTGTCACGGGAGGCAAGGGAATAGTTGATGCCGTCATGCCCCTGCGACATGCCGTCGCAGATATCGGTAGCAAAATAGCGCGCGGCCTTCCCGCCCGCCTGCGCGACGGCTTCGGCGGCGCTGTTGCAGAAGCGCAGAAGATGGGCGCTGCCCGGGTGGCTGTCCCCAAAGGTGCTCTCGACGAGGATCTGGGGCTTTTCCAGGTCTTCGACCGTCCAGCCCATGCCAAGGCGCAGGGGATCCATTTCCGGCGCGATTTTCCGGATTTCCTGACTGATCATATGGGTTCCTCCAATTGTTCTAAAAATGGCAGCAATATCGATAGTCGGGATACCGGCTAAAAACGATTCGCCTGACACGTATGATGTCTGTAATTAAAATAGTATCATAATTCTATTAATCTGGCAACATTAATTTAAAATTAATATTGAATCTACTGAAATTGGAATGGTTTTCCTAAAATACATCGGACGTGTAGGCATTCCGTAAAAAAACCCGCGCGATGCGGGAGGAAAAGGTGGGGACGGTTATGGCTGCTGGTCAA
>JAEXAZ010000248.1 GCA_023394255.1 Bacillota bacterium
ATGCTTGAGGACAGCGGCTATATGGCGCGCGTGGCGTTTGTAATGGATAAGCTGCTGCGTAAAATCGGCCTTTCGGGGCGCTCGTTTGTTCCGATGCTGATCGGATTCGGCTGTTCGGTCCCCGCAATCATGGCTACCCGCACGCTGTCCTCAGAGAGGGACCGCCAGATGACCATCCTGCTCACGCCGTTTATGTCCTGCAGCGCCAAACTCCCGATCTACGGAATGTTTACCATGGCCTTTTTCCCGCGCTACCGGGCGCTGGTCATGATTTTGCTTTACGCCGGGGGGATGCTGATCGGCATTCTGGTCGGACTTTTGCTGAAAAGCACGCTTTTTCACGGAAAGCCGGTCCCGTTTGTGATGGAGCTCCCAAATTACCGCATGCCAAGCTCAAAAAGCGTCGGCTTGCTGATCTGGGACAAGGCCAAAGACTTTTTGACGCGCGCGTTTACGATTATCTTTTTAGCAACCATCCTGATCTGGTTTTTGCAGACCTTTGACAGTCGGTTTAATGTTGTGGCTTCCAGCGCCGGCAGCATGCTTGCATCCATCGGGCGCTGGATAGCCCCGCTGTTTGCTCCGCTCGGTTTCGAGGACTGGCGCGCGTCGACCGCGCTGATTACCGGTTTCACCGCGAAAGAGGCGGTTGTCAGCACACTTGCCGTGCTGACGGGCAGTTCCACCGCGGAACTGCCCGCTGCGCTGTCGCAGATGTTTACGCCGCTTGCGGCAGGAGCCTTTTTGGTTTTTACGCTGCTTTATACCCCCTGCGTGGCGGCGATTGCGGCGGTGAAACGCGAACTGGGCAGCGCATGGGCAGCTTTGCAGGTGGCATTCTGCCAGTCCGCGATTGCCTGGCTGGCAGCATATGCGTTTTACCGTGTGGCCAGCTTCCTGGTCCGATAGGAGGCGGTTGATATGGGAATCGGCGACTGGATGATTTTGGGGTTGCTTGCTGTTCTGGTATTTTTCGCGGCACGGCATGCGATCCGGCATCGGGGAAGCTGCGGGAACTGTCAGGGCTGTGCCGGCTGCCGGAAAAACTGCAATCAGCGAAATGCGGCGGAACAGAACGGCAACAAAATCTCAAAATGAAAAGCGCCCCGCAAGAGCGGGGCACTTTTCAGGTTTCATAGGTCTGTAAAATATTTTGGGCAATGTTTCTGCGGGTGGTGCGCAGATCCATGGCCTGCTTTTCAATATACCGGTGCGCCTGTTGCTCGGTCATATCGAGGTACTGGATTAAAGCGCATTTTGCTCTGTCCACCAGCCGGATCTCTTCAATTTTGGACTGCAGGCGGGTATTTTCCGACTGCAGCCCCATCAGGCGCTTGCGGGAAGCGTCCGCGAGTTTCAGCGCCTGATAAAACAGCGGGCGCCCAATCGGCTTTGAGACCACAAGGACCCCATAGTCCTCCACCCGGGCGGAAACGTCGTCCGCCAGTTCGTTTTTTACCAGTAAAATGATACCGGCAGAGCTGCGATGGGTGACCGAAATGGCCAGCTCATGCCCAAATTCGTCGGACAACGGCGTATTGATGATGACAAGTTCAAATTCCTGATCCACAAGCATCCGCCGGGCCTCATTGCCGGATGCAGCACAAACAGGCACGGTGTTTCCGACAGCTTTCAGCAAATCGGCAAGCAGGTTCTGTCCCTGCGTGGAACTGGATACTACAAGGTTGCTGCCCACAACGTCACCCCCCTGTTAACCTTATTATTTTTCTGATGCCGCGCGGATGGCGGCCATCAGCCGGAGCGCATCGTTATAAACGCGAAAAATAGCGGACATGCTCATATTCAACCCGGTCTCCGACATATTCGCAGTTCAGCCATTCGCCGCGCTTGGACGCAATCATCTTTTCGATCGTCTTTTGAGGCAGATACCGCGCCACAAAAGCGCTGGATGCGGCGGCTTCCACCGCCTCCCCCAGATCTTTCGGCAGAACGTCAAACCTGGACAGCGTTTCCGCGTCGGCGGTGAACAGGTTGAAATCCGCGGGCGGGCAAAGCTCCAGCTTGTTCTGAATGCCCTCGATTCCCGCGCCGAGCAGCAGCGCGAAGGCCAGGTAAGGGTTGCACAGCGGGTCGGGGGAGCGCAGCTCCATGCGGGAATAATCCCCGCTCGCCGCCGGAATGCGGATCAGGGGCGAACGGTTTTCGCGCGACCAGGTAATATATTTGGGCGCTTCGTAGCTTCCAAACCTCGCATAGGAATTTGTCGTGGAATTTAAGAACAGGGTCATTTCGGAAATATGCGACAGGACCCCCGCGATAAAGCTGTGGAAAGCGGAGCTGTGATGCTCTTTGTCATGAATGAACAGGTTGCGGCCGTCTTTATAAAGCGACATGTTGATATGCAGCCCGCTCCCGCTTTTATCGGCGATCGGTTTGGGCATAAAGGTAGCGAACAGCCCGTTGCGCGCCGCAATCGTGCGGACCACCGATTTGAAGGTGATCAGGTTATCCGCGCAGGTAAGCGGGTCGGAGAACTTGAAATCAATTTCGTTCTGTCCGGGTCCCTGCTCATGGTGGGAAGTTTCGGGAGAGATCCCCATTTCCTCGAGCGTCAGGCAGATTTCCCGCCGCACGTTTTCTCCCTTATCGAGCGGCGCGATGTCGCAGTATCCCGCATTGTCGTGTGGGACGCTGGTCGGGCAGCCCTTTTCATCCATTTCAAACAGGTAAAATTCACATTCCGCGCCGAACTTGCATTCAAACCCGGTGGCGGAAACCTGCCGTACTGCCTGACGGAGAAGATGCCGGCAGTCGCCCTCAAACGGGCGCCCGTCCGGGTGCCGGATATCGCAATACAGGCGAACCACCCGCCCCTGCGCGGGCCGCCAGGGCAATACTGCCAGCGTCGTGGGATCGGGGAAAAGCAGCAGGTCGGATTCCTCCACATTCATAAAACCGTCCACAGCCGAAGCGTCAAAACAGATGCCCTGCGCGAAAGCCCTGGCGAGTTCGCTGGAAAGGATGGAGATGTTTTTTGGCGTACCGAAGATGTCACAAAACGCCAGGCGGATGAACTTTACGTCATTTTCCGCAACGTATTGCAGGACTTCGTTAACCGTATAATCCATGGCTGAACCTTCTTTCACAACACGTTTTTGCAGTATCGCGGGCAACGATGAGATTGCCTATAGGATACCATAATCAGTAGATGGTATAAAGCTGTTTGTATGGGTTTTTGCTGTTCGGGGTCAGCATATAGAATTTGGAAGAGAGGATTTCAGTCTTATCTTCCCCAAAATGCTGACAGAATTCATCGAGATAGCCGTCTATTTCCGCAAGATCGGAAGCGGCGGCTTCCGAGACGACAATCTGTTTGGGCAGGCCGGTGGGTTCCGTCTCACTGCGGAGAAAGATTTTTCCCCCGTGCATGCCCGTGCCGCAGAAATAGCCTGTGACCGGGGCGGATTCCGGCTTATGAAGGCCCAGGACAATGATGATGCCTCCAGCCTGGTATTCGCCGAGAAAACTGCCGGCGCAGCCGCCGATGACCATGACGGGCAGTTTTTCCTGATAGGCCTTCATATGAATGCCCGCGCGATAGCCGATATTGCCGCGGATAAATATTTTCCCGCCGCGCATGCCGTAGCCCGCGCCGTCGCCGCAGGAACCGTTCACGATGATGGTGCCGTCATTCATGGTATCGCCCGTTGCGTCCTGCGCGTTGCCCTCGGTGACGATGCTGCCGCCCCCGAGATAGGCGCCCAGGGCATTGCCGGCGATCCCGTTGATCCGGATATTCTTATCGCTCAGCCCGCTTCCGATATAGCGCTGCCCGATGCAGTTTTCGAGCAGGATTTCCTTGTCGGCACAGGCCCGGATTTCGTCATTCAGCTTTTGAAAGTGCATGTTTCCGACCGTCAGTTTCATTGGTTGATCCCTCCCAGCTGCCGCAGGCGTTCCACTTTGGAGAAGGCCATCAGCTGCGGCTTTTCCTTGATCAGTTCAAAGTCGATGGTGTCAAGCGGCGTCTTATTGCGGATCAGGGAGGTATAAATACCCGCCCGTTCCACTGCTCCGATCAGAATATAGCCGACCAGCCTGTTGTCATCGACAACCAGGCGTTTATAGGTGGCCTCGCCTTCTGTAACGGTGCTGACACCCGCATAGCTGCCGGCGGTTATAATATGCAGGTCGAAGAAGCCGATCGCGTTCATGGGGATGGCGTGGTCATACAGCTTTTCGCCGCCCGCCATGTTGGTACCGGCACATTCTCCCTGCATGTAGGCGTTCGGAAGAAGCGCGAGGACGCGTTCCTGGCCGATGGTGATGTCGAGGCTTTCGGCGCAGTCGCCCGCCGCCCAGACGTCAGGCAGGGTGGTCGCGCAGTGCAGGTCGGTCACGATCCCGCGCCGCACTTCGCCGCCCGCATCTTTGACCAGTTCCGTGTTGGGACGCACGCCCACCGCGATGACAAGGACGTCAAAACCGATGACTTCTCCGCTTTGCAGCGTGGCGGTATCCGGGGTGAAAGCCTTGACGCTGTCGGAAAGCCGGAAGGTGATCCCGTGCGACTCGATATGGGACTGCATCATGACGGAACCGGCCTCATCCAGAATGGAGGGCAGGATGCGGTCCGCCAGATCGACAACGGTAATCGAACCGACCTTGTCGGCAATCCCTTCCGCGCATTTTAGGCCGATCAGACCCGCGCCGATAATCAGCACGCGCGCCTGCGGGGCGAGTGCCTGTTCCAGTGCGTGCGCGTCGTCAAGCGACATAAAGGTGAAGCGGCTGGGGACGTCGTCCAGGCCGCTCATCGGCGGGACAAACGGCTTGCTTCCGGTCGCGACCAAAAGCTTGTCATAAGGGATGACCTTCCCGTCAGCGGTGGAAACTTCTTTTTTCCCGGGGTCGATTGCCGAAACGGTCGTATTCAGCATCGCTTCCACGCCGTTTTTTTCATAAAAATCATCGCCGCGGTATTTCATGCGCTGCTCGTCTGTCTTGCCCTGCAGCAGGTAGGAGATCAGCGGGCGCGAATAGGTGTGATAAGATTCACTGGAGATCAGCGTGATGGAACCCTCGGTATCCAGTTTGCGGATTGCTTCCACAGCGCCCACAGCGGCGGCGGAATTTCCGATGATGACATACTTCATGCCTCTTCGCTCCTTTCCTCAAATACAATTGCGCGGTTGGGGCAGCCTTTGACGCAGGCGGGCTCCCCGCCGGCATTGTTGATGCACAGCTCACATTTCTGAATGGCGTGCCCCGTGCTTGACGGCATGATTGCGCCGTACGGGCAGGAAAGGATGCAGGTGAAGCAGCCGACGCATTTGTCCTGGTTGATCGTGATGACGCCGTCCTGATCGACGGTGAGCGCGCCGGTGATGCAGCCCTTGACGCAGAGCGGCTCATCACAGTGCCGGCAGGAAACGGCAAAGCTGACATTCCCTTTTTCCTCAATGCGGATGCGTGGATTGATGGTAATGTTTTTCAGGGCTTTCACCATGTCGTCGCAGCCGGAATTGGCAAACGCGCAGTTATATTCGCACAGATGGCACCCGAGGCACCATTTTTCATTGACATAGACACGTTTCATAATGATGCCCCTCCTTATTCGCCGGCGTGCTTGATGCCGAGGATTTCAAGCTCTTTTTCGGACAGGCCGATGCCGCGCAGCATCAGGCGGTTGCCGCGAAGCGCTTCGATCGAGTTGATTCCCATGCCGCCCATCATTTCCTTGATCTCATGATCCCAGGCGGTCACAAGGTTGACCAGTCGCTGGGAACCGATATCCGGATTCAGGCGTTTGACCAGCTCGGGACGCTGGGTCGCGATTCCCCAGTTGCATTTGCCGGCCTGACAGCTGCGGCAGAGATGGCAGCCAATCGCAATCAGAGCGGCGGTGGCGATATAAACGGCGTCCGCGCCGAGCGCGATTGCCTTGATGATATCGGAAGAGGAACGGACGGAGCCGCCCACGACGATCGAAACATTGCCGCGGATGCCCTCGTCGCGCAGACGGGAATCGACAGCCGCAAGCGCCAGCTCGATCGGAATGCCCACATTGTCGCGGATGCGGGTCGGCGCCGCGCCGGTGCCGCCGCGGAATCCGTCAATGGCGATAATGTCCGCGCCGGAGCGGGCGATGCCGCTGGCGATGGCCGCGACATTGTGCACCGCCGCGATCTTGACGATCACGGGTTTTTTGTAAGCGGTGGCTTCTTTCAGCGAGTAGACCAGCTGGCGCAGGTCCTCGATGGAATAGATATCGTGATGGGGCGCGGGGGAGATGGCGTCGCTGCCCTCCGGAATCATGCGGGTGCGGGAGACGTCGCCGACAATCTTGGCGCCCGGAAGGTGCCCGCCGATGCCGGGCTTTGCGCCCTGGCCCATTTTGATCTCGATTGCGGCGCCGGCCTCCAGATAATCCTTGTGCACGCCGAACCGGCCGGAAGCGACTTGTACGATGGTGTTTGGCCCGTATTGATAGAAATCCTCATGCAGGCCGCCCTCGCCCGTATTGTAATAGATGCCCAGCTCGGTGGCCGCGCGCGCGAGGGATTCGTGCGCGTTGTAGGAGATGGAGCCGTAGGACATGGCGGAGAACATGATGGGAACGGAAAGCTCAAGCTGCGGGGTAAGGTTGTTGATGATTTTCCCGTCGGCGTCCCGTTCAATCTTGGTCGGCTTGGAACCAAGAAAAGTCTTGGTTTCCATCGGCTCGCGCAGCGGGTCAATGGAGGGATTGGTGACCTGCGAAGCGTTGATCAGCATTTTGTCCCAGTAGACCGGGAAGTTTTCCGGGTTGCCCATTGAGGAGAGCAGGACGCCGCCTGTCCCGGCCTGGCGGATGATGGAAGAAATCGTGTTGGATGACCAGTTGCCGTTTAATTTATAGGTATCATCGCTCTTTACGATTTTGATGGAGCGGGTGGGGCAGAGGGAAACACAGCGGTGGCAGTTGACGCATTTGCTGCTGTCGCTGATCATGAGGTTGCGCTCCTCGTCATAGCGGGTAACCTCATTGGCGCACTGGCGCTCGCACACGCGACAGGTGATGCAGGTATCGTTATTGCGTACCAGCTCATATTCCGGATAGATGAAATCATTTGCAAACATCAGCAGACACCTCCTTTGTCCAGTGTCACAATGACAGGTTCGCCGCCGCGCGGGGCCCAGAGTTTATCCAGGTCGGGCCGGATGGCGCGGATGGCGCATTCCTCGCTGGCGACATAGACGGTTTTGTCTTTTTCCCCGATGACCATGGAGCGCAGCTTCAGGCGGTCGTTCAGCGCCATCATGCCGCCGCTGAATCCAAGGAGAATGGAAAACGGGCCGGTGATCAGCAGGCTGGAGAACGCGTTGCGCAGATAGGTGAACCGTTCGCGCTTTTCGGGCGGGTAGTTTTCGATGGTTTTCCAGAACGGCGCCGCGATTACGCCGGCGGCTTCCTCCATGGAAAGGCCCTGGCGGCGCACGAGATAATCGATCATATAGGTAATGACTTCGGTGTCGGTGAGCAGCGTGCAGCGGTAGCCGAACATCTCCATATAACGGCGGTTTGCGTCGTAGGAAGAAATCTCGCCGTTATGTACGATGGAATAATCAAGCATCGCGAAAGGATGCGCGCCGCCCCACCAGCCGGGAGTGTTGGTGGGATAACGGCCGTGCGCCGTCCAGCAGTATCCTTCATATTCATCCGCAAGGCGGTAATATTCGCCGACGTCCTCGGGAAACCCGACCGCTTTGAAAACGCCCATGTTTTTCCCCGAGGAAAAAACGTAGGCTCCGTTGATGGTAGTGTTGATACGAACGACGCAGCGCGCGGTATATTCCCGCTCGTCGAGCTGGCTTTCTTCTAAACGTGTATGATGGGGCTTCACAAAATATCGCCAGATCAGCGGTTCGTTCGTAATTTGCGGCATGCGGCTGACAGGAATTTTCGACAGGTTTACAATGTCAAAATGTTTGTCGAGAAATACTTCACAGGCATTTTTTGCCGCCTGTGTGTCATAGAATACATGGAACGCGTACAGGTCTTTGTACTGCGGGTAGATGCCGTAACCGGCAAATCCGCCGCCAAGCCCGTTGGAACGGTCGTGCATGGTTGCGATCGAATCGATGATGGCACGCCCGGAAATTCGCTTTCCATCCCGGTTGAAAATACCGGAAATTGCGCAGCCGGAGGGGATGCGTATAGTGCCCTCACGCTGTCGCGGGTTGAAATCTTCCTGTAACATAGTTGAAACCCCCATTCAAGATAAACGGTCAAAAAAATGAGGCGTTCATAAAAAGCATTTCGTTGCAACAACAAAATGCTTTTTATGAACGCCTTTGTTCAGTACGTCCATCATACTAAATAAGAACGTACTTTGTCAAGGAAAATGCATGGCAAAATGCATATCCTGCTGCATTCTTGTTGAATTCCACTACAAGTAAAAAATATTCCCCTTCAATATGCAGGACATATTCACAAAACTTGCAAAACGTATTGACAAATTTATTTTCCGGGAATATACTAGGACTATCGAAAGCAAAGACGCTTGCGAACCTTGAAACGGTTCGCGGGTGTCTTTTTTTGTTTTGTTAATATCATAAAAAGGAGTTGTGTTTTTATGAACAGCATACCGGAGCTTTTCGGCAGCATGGTGTTTAACGATGTTGTCATGAAAGAACGCCTTCCCAAAGAGACCTACAAGGAACTGAAGAAGACAATTCAGGATGGCAAAGCGCTTGACATTTCTGTCGCTAACATTGTGGCAAATGCCATGAAGGACTGGGCGATCGAGAAAGGGGCAACTCATTTTACCCATTGGTTCCAGCCGATGACCGGTATCACCGCTGAAAAACACGACAGCTTTATCTCCCCGGTGGGAGACAGCAGCGTGATCATGGAATTTTCCGGAAAAGAATTGATCAAGGGCGAACCGGACGCGTCCTCTTTTCCGTCCGGCGGATTGCGCGCCACTTTTGAAGCGCGCGGCTATACCGCATGGGACCCCACGTCTTATGCGTTTATCAAGGAAGATGTGTTGTGCATTCCCACCGCGTTCTGTTCTTACAGCGGGGAAGTGCTGGATAAGAAGACCCCCTTGCTGCGTTCCATGGAAGCGATCAATACGCAGGCACTCAGAATTCTTCGCCTGTTCGGCAACACGGAAGCTACCCGTGTGGTAACCACTGTCGGCCCGGAACAGGAATATTTCCTGATAGACAAAGAAGTATACGATAAACGCAAGGACCTGATTTATACCGGCAGAACGCTGTTCGGCGCGAAGCCCCCAAAAGGGCAGGAACTGGAAGACCACTATTTTGGCGTGATCAAACCCCGCGTCAAAGAGTTTATGGAGGATTTGGACAAAGAACTGTGGAAGCTGGGCATTCTGGCGAAAACAGAACATAACGAGGTGGCTCCCGCGCAGCATGAGCTGGCGCCGATTTTCTCCAACACCAACGTGGCCACCGACCACAACCAGCTTACGATGGAACTGATGAAGAAGGTAGCCTCCAGACATGGATTGGTCTGCCTGCTGCATGAAAAACCATTTGCGGGTGTGAACGGTTCCGGCAAACACAACAACTGGTCAATTTCCACCACCAACGGCGTAAATCTTCTTGACCCCGGCAAAACACCGTATGAGAACGCACAGTTCCTGCTGTTTTTGACCGCGGTGATCAAGGCTGTCGACGAGTATCAGGATCTGCTGCGCGTATCGGTTGCCACCGCCGGCAACGATCACCGTCTCGGTGCAAACGAGGCGCCTCCCGCAGTCGTCTCCATGTTCCTGGGCACAGAGCTGACGGAAGTTCTGCAGGCTATCGATACGGACAGCGCCTATAACGGCCAGGGCAAACTGGAAATGGAGATCGGCGTTGACGTCCTTCCGCATTTCCCCAAAGACACCACCGACCGTAACAGGACTTCGCCGTTCGCGTTTACCGGAAATAAATTCGAATTCCGCATGCTGGGCTCTTCGCTTTCCATTTCGGGTCCCAACATCGTGCTGAACACGATCGTGGCGGAAGAACTCGATCAGTTTGCGGATATTCTGGAAAAAGCCGATGACTTTACCACAGCTTTGAATAAGCTGATTAAAGATACCATTAAAGACCATAAGCGTATCATCTTTAACGGGAACGGTTATGACGATGCGTGGATTCAGGAAGCGGAAAAACGCGGCCTGCTGAATCTGCATTCCACTGCGGAAGCGCTGCCCTATTTCTGCGCGGAGAAAAACATCAAGCTGTTCATCAAGCATCATATTTTCAGCGAGGCAGAGGTTCGTTCCCGCTGCGACATCATGCTTGAAAATTACTGCAAGGTAATTTCCATTGAGGCGCTCACCATGCTGGAAATGGTGCACAAGGATATTCTTCCGGCTGTTTATAGTTATATTAAACGCCTGAGCGAAACCGCGCTTGCCACCCGCCAGCTCTGCCCGGACATCACCTGCGAAAGCGAAATCAAACTGGTATCCCGCCTGTCCTCGCTTTGCAACAGTCTTTCCAATAAGGCGGATAATCTGGATAAAGCGGTTCTCGACTCGAAAACGCACACCGAATTGATGGAATCCGCAACATTTTACCGCGATTATGTCTTTGGCGCTATGCAGGAGCTGCGCGCGGTAGCCGATGAAATCGAGGGGCTTGTCGGCGAAAAATACTGGCCTTATCCGACCTACGGCGCAATGCTGTTCAGCGTGCGGTAAGTCTCTGATATAATCACAGATACAATTGAAAACTGGGCCAGCCGTATCAAACGGCGGTCCGCCCGCACAATGGCGTGCGTTTCCGGCTTTGCGGCAGCCGGGGACGTACGCTATATTTTTTAAGAAACTTTTGAGGAGGGTATTTTTATGTATTCATCTGTTGACACGATTTGGGTATTGCTGGGCGCTTTGCTGGTCTTCTTCATGCAGGCAGGCTTCGCAATGGTGGAGACCGGTTTTACCAGAGCAAAAAATGCCGGCAATATCATCATGAAAAACCTCATGGATTTCAGTATCGGAACGCCGGTCTACTGGATTTTGGGTTTCGGCATCATGTTTGCCGGCGACGGCCTGTTTTTTGGCGGCTTCGATTTCCTGATCCGCGGAAATTACGACGGCTCCTATCCGACTGCGGCGTTTGTCATTTTCCAGACGGTATTCTGTGCCACGGCCGCAACCATTGTTTCCGGCGCCATGGCCGAAAGAACAAAATTTATCTCCTACTGCATCTATTCCGCCATCATCAGCGCGGTGGTTTACCCGGTTTCCGGACATTGGATCTGGGGCGGCGGCTGGCTTGCACAGATGGGATTCCACGACTTTGCGGGCTCCACCGCGGTTCATATGGTTGGCGGCGTGGCAGCGTTTGTTGGCGCCACGATCCTTGGGCCCCGTATCGGCAAGTATGACAAAAACGGCAATCCCAAAGCGATTCCCGGCCACAGCCTGACGCTTGGCGCGCTCGGCGTCTTCATCCTGTGGTTCTGCTGGTTTGGATTTAACGGCGGCTCCACCGTTTCGATGACCGGAGACGATACGCTGCTTTCCGCCTCCAATATCTTTGTTACCACAAACCTTGCGGCGGCTGTCGCTACCTGCACGGTTATGATCATCACCTGGGTCCGCTATAAAAAGCCGGATGTATCCATGACCCTGAATGGTTCTCTCGCGGGCCTGGTGGCGATTACAGCGGGCTGCGATGCGGTAACCCCTGTCGGCGCATTCTGGATTGGCCTGATCGCCGGATTCATTGTAGTATTCGGTATCGAATTTATTGACAAGAAACTCAAAATAGACGACCCTGTCGGCGCAATCGGCGTACATGGCCTGTGCGGCGCGGGCGGCACGATCCTTACCGGGCTCTTTGCCTACCATCTGACAGACGACGCCGGCAACCCGCTCGGGCTCTTCTATGGCGGCGGTTTCCAGCTTGTCGGCGTCCAAATTCTTGGTGTTATCGCCGTAATGATCTGGGTTGCCGTGGCTATGACGATCGTATTCCAGATTCTGAAGCATACGGTTGGCCTGCGCGTTTCCAGACACGAAGAAATTGTCGGCCTTGACATCGAAGAACATGGACTGGTCAGCAGCTATGCGGACTTTGTGCCCAATGTCGAAGCAATCTCCGAGGACGACACGGAAGAAGAAGTAAACGGCAAAGCGCCGATGGCTGCCGCGGTTCCGGTTCAGCTTGTGGAAGACAAAGCCGCGACTCCCGCTTCCGATGTCAAGATTACCAAAATTGTGATCCTTGCCAAACAAAACCGCTTCGAAGCCCTGAAGGCCGCTATGAATGAGATCGGCGTTACCGGTATGACGGTGACCCATGTACTCGGATGCGGCATGCAGAAAGGCTCAACAGAATATTACCGCGGCGTCCCGCTGGAAATGAACCTGCTGCCTAAGATTAAAGTGGAAATTGTCGTCTGCAAAGTCCCTGCCCGTACGGTCATTGAAACCGCAAAACGCGTTCTCTATACCGGCCATATCGGCGACGGCAAGATCTTTGTCTACAACATTGAAAATGTCATCAAGGTCCGTACCGGTGAAGAAGGCTACGATGCCCTGCAGGACGTTGAATAACAGCACCCCTTTTCATTAATTTGATTGACTCCTCATTCTTGATAAACACAACACGGCAAAAGGCTCTCGTCGAAAGACGGGGGCTTTTTGCTTTGCCTGCGGCCGTCTTCTGCATAACTTTTCAGAGCAGGGAAATACTATCCATAAATATTGGGAAGGAGACAAGCTATGAAAATACTCAAAGGCTCCAAAACGGAAGCAAATCTGATGGCTGCGTTTGCAGGGGAATCGCAGGCGCGCAACAAATATACCTATTATGCCGCCAAAGCAAAACAGGACGGCTATGAGCAGATTGGGAACCTTTTCACGGAGACGGCGAACAACGAGAAGGAACACGCGGAAATCTGGTTTAAGCTTCTGCATGAAGGGATGCCTGAAACCCAGGCAAATCTGAAAGACGCTGCGGACGGAGAACGCTATGAGTGGGAAACCATGTACGCGAATTTTGCGAAGGAGGCAAAGGAGGAAGGCTTCGAGAAAATCGCGGCGCTGTTTACGCTCGTAGGCAATATTGAAAAAGAGCATATGCAGCGGTACGAGAAGCTTTCACAGAACCTTGCGGAGCAAAAGGTCTTCCGCAGGGAACCGACGGCGGTATGGATTTGTCTCAACTGCGGACATATCTACCAGGGTGCGGAACCCCCGAAAGTCTGCCCCGTGTGTCAAAAACCGCAGGCATGGTTCCAGCTGAAAGCGGAAAACTACTGATAAGACATGAAAAAAGCGGATGCCTCTGCATCCGCTTTTTTGCAATCTTAAATTTTTTCCACGGCATCCGCGGCGGCGTCCATCCAACCGCCTTCAAATAACTCCACAACGCCATTGTCCACAACCTTTGCCAGCGCGGGGTCAATCGGCAGCTTGGCCAGAACGGGGATATTGTATTTTTCACCGATCGCATCGATACGGCTTTCTCCAAAGACCTGAATCTTCCTGCCGCAGTCGGGACACTGCACATAGCTCATGTTTTCAACGAGCCCAACGATGGGAATATTCATCATGTTTGCCATTTTTACCGCTTTTTCAACAATCAGTTCGACCAGTTCCTGCGGCGAAGCCACCACGATGATGCCATCGAGCGGGACGGACTGGAACACAGTCAAAGGCACGTCGCCCGTTCCGGGGGGCATATCGACAAACAGAAAGTCCACATCGTTCCAGATGACGTCGGTCCAAAACTGCTTGACGACACCGGCAATCACAGGCCCGCGCCAAACGACAGGATCGGTTTCGTCCTGCAAAAGCAGATTGATCGAAATAATGTCGATTCCGGTTTTGCTTCTGACCGGAATGATGCTGCTCTCATCGCCGGTTGCCTTGGAATGGATGCCAAAGGCCTTTGGGATCGATGGGCCGGTAATGTCGGCGTCCATGATGGCGGTTTTGAATCCGCGCCGGTTGAGCAGGACGGCAAGCATAGAGGTGACTAATGATTTGCCGACGCCGCCTTTTCCGCTGACGACTCCGATTACTTTCCGGACACAGCTCAGTTCATGCGGCTTTTCTAAAAAATCCTTCGGGTTTGTCTTCCGTTCGGAACAGGATTCCCCGCAGGATTCACAATTTTGCGTACATTCGCTCATTGGGGCAGCATCTCCTTTGAAAAGATAAATTTATACAGGTTACAGTATATTGCCTGGCGATGTTTTTGTCAAATGGATGTGCTATAATCTAAGGGGAAAAAGAAACGGCAGCCCCACCCCAAAAAGGAGAGAACGCATGCCTTGTGATGCACTTTATATTCATGTCCCGTTCTGCGAGCGAAAATGCCCGTATTGTGATTTTTATTCGACTGCCGCGGATGACGCGGCAATGGATGCGTATACCCGCGCGCTGATTCGCGCGCTGGACGGTGTCCCGTTTGAAACCGGGCAGCTGGATACGGTTTATTTCGGCGGCGGCACGCCGTCAATCCTCGGCGGCAGGAGGCTGGCGATATTGCTGGAAACCGTGCGGGCGCGGTTTGGCATAGCGCAAAATGCGGAGATTACCGCGGAATGCAATCCGCATTCCACGCTGAAAGACACCTTGAGGCAGATGAAGTCCGCCGGCTTTAACCGAATTTCTCTGGGAATGCAGAGCGCGGTTGACGCACAGCTGCGTTCGCTTGGACGCCTCCACACCGTCGGCGATGTGGTATCGGCCGTCCATTCGGCGCAGGACTGCGGGTTTGAACACCTTTCGCTGGATTTGATGCTGGCAACCCCGGGCCAGGCTCCCGCGGACATTGATGAAGCGGTACGGCTGTTTGACCGCCTGGGTGTGGAGCACGTTTCGGCCTATCTGCTCAAAATTGAGGAAGGCACGCCGTTCGCAAGGCAGAATGTTGAGGAAAGCTGCCCGGATGAAGACGGGCAGGTGCTTTTGTACCGGCATGCGGTGACGGCGCTGGAACAGGCAGGTTACCGCCAATATGAAATCAGCAATTTTGCACGCGGCGGGCGTGTCGCGCGGCACAACCTGAAATACTGGGACTGTGCGGAATATCTGGGCATAGGCCCTTCCGCGCATTCCTTCATCGCGGGGCGCCGGCGTTTTTTTCCGCGTGACCTGGCGGGTTTTTTATCGGCGGGGGATCCGTGGGCGCTGCTTTGCGACGACGGCGCGGGCGGAAGTCCCGAAGAGTATCTGATGCTTCGCCTTCGCCTGAAAGAAGGAATCCGCTGGCCGGATTTTACCTCCCGATATCCGGACTTCAAAATAAACGAACTGCGTGGAAAAGCAGCGCCGCTGCGCAAGGTGGGTCTGCTGGAACTGGATGATACCGGTTTACGGC
>JAEXAZ010000180.1 GCA_023394255.1 Bacillota bacterium
CAATTCGCAGCCGCGACGGAATTCTGGCCGCGCTCCGTGAAGTTCAGACAGAACTGACCTCTTTTTCCGATATTGTCAGCGTTACCGCGCCTTCCGAACTGAGCAGGCTGTTCCGCCTGCGCGATGTCCTGATCTGCCAGTGCGTATACCTGTCCGCAATGAAGGACTACATGGAGCAGGGCGGAAAAAGCAGGGGCAGCGCGCTCTACACCGATCCCGAAGGGAGAAAGCCTTACAGCGTCCTGCCGGATGCGTTCACCTTCTGTCTGGACGACGGCTCCAGAGGCAGCCTGATTCAGGAGGTAAGCTACCGGAACGGTGACTGCACTTTCCTGTGGAGGCCGGTCCGGCCGATTCCGGACGACGACGATTTCTTTGAAAATGTCTGGCGTTCCTACCGTGAAAACAAAAATATCTATTAAAAATACCGGTGGCCCAATAAAATGGGCCGCCGGTATTTTAATTGCTGTCACCGCATGGAAAAGATGCGCATGGCTTCCCTGACATTCGCTTTCATCGCTTCTGTTGCCCACAGGGAGATATCGTGGAAGAATACCGTATCCTCAGGGGCTTTGCCGGATAGTTTTCGGATAACCTCCTGCCCGCCGGCAAGGGTCATGTAGGTATAGTAATTGATTTTGGTAATGCCGTTTTTGATAGCGGTTCTGAACTCCGTTTCGGATAAACCGCTGCCGCCATGCATGACAAAGGGGATATCCACCGCTTCTTTGATTCTGAGGATACGGTCCAGGTCAAGCACGGGTTTCACCTTGTAGATGCCGTGCGCGGTACCGAACGCAATTGCGAGCGCGTCCACGCCGGTCCTTTCCACGAAATCACGCGCGGATGCGGGGCTGGTGTAAATATCGTCCGGATGGTCAGGCTGCCCGCTGTTCTCGGATGTGAGGATATGGCCAAGCTCCGCTTCCACCGAAACGCCGCAGGCATGCGCAATGCGCGCCATTTCTTTCGTCTGCGCAACGTTGGCTTCATATTCGGCGCCGGAAGCGTCATACATGATCGACGTGAAGCCAAGCCGGATTGCCTTGACGCACATTTCGAAGGAGGTGCCGTGGTCAAGATGCACGCAGACCGGAACAGACGCTTTCTTTGCGAAATCCAGCATGACCGGCGCGATGGTTTCGATTGGAATCAGGGTGTCATGGATTTCCGCGTGGTTCAGGATCACCGGACAATGCATTTCTTCCGCCGCCCCGATGATTGCCAGAACGGATTCCAGGTTGGGGCAGTTGAAAGCGCCGACCGCGTAGGACTTTTCTTTTGCGTCCGCCAAAAGTTCTTTTAAGGATGCCAGCATGATGAACACTCCATTTCTATTTATTTTCAGAACCGCTTAACCTTGCAAAACAGTTTTTCCCGCCTGATACAGCCTTTGAAACTGCCCGTATTTCTCCATATAGCGCTGATGCATCGCATCATCAGGCTCAAAATACGCCCCGACATCCAGATAGACCGACGCGGCTTCCTCCAGATTCCGGAATGTTCCGGTCGCGACGCCCGCGATCATGATGCACCCGGTTGTTCCGGCTTCGGCATTTTTCAGCTGCTGAATGGGCAGGCGGTAGATATCGCTCTGCATCTGCAGCCATTCCTTTGAGTGTGCGCCGCCGCCGCAGGCCCGCAGAAAATCGATGGGGACGCCGGCCGATCTGAGGGTATCGAGCGAATGGCGCATTTCAAAAGAAATCCCTTCCAGAAACGCGCGGTAAAGTTCCGGCAGGGTGGTGTCAAGCGACAGGCCGGCAATTATGCCGCGGGAGTCATCATCCATATAAGGCGCCGCAGCCCCGGTGAAATGGGGAAGCACCAGCAGGCTGCTCGGTTCTTTGCCGATCATGCCGTCGAGGCGTCTGTAAACAGTTTCGCCCCTGGAGACCGCCTCCCGATATTCCTGCCCGGCGAGCGTATCCCGGAACCATCGGATTATGGAACCGCCGCTGAAGGTATAGGCATAGGTCGCGTACATCCCGTCGACCGCGTGCGGGCAGCAGACATAGCCGGAACGAATGGTGGTCTCGTTGATGACCGGGCGGTCAAAAACCGGCGTGATGCATTGGGTGGACCCCATGCTGTTCGCGGCCTGTCCGGGCTTGAGAATCCCGCAGCCCACGGCTGCGCAGATCTGGTCCTGCGCGCCGACAACCACTTTGGCGGTTTTTGGGAGCCCCAGCTCTTCCGCAATCTTTGGCCTGACGGTGCCTACGATCGTGCCGGTGCTCATTGGGGTGGAAAAAAGGTCCGGGGAAATGCCGGCTGCCTCGAGAATCCGGTGCGACCAGCATTTATGTACGACGTCAAACGCCATGGTGCGGGAGGCCAGCGCATAGCTGATTACGGTTTCGCCCGAGAGCATAAACGTGACAAAATCTTCAAACTGGAGAAATTTATAGACCTTTGCAAACAGTTCGGGCCTGTGGTCGCGCATCCACATCACCTTGGATATCGCAAACATCTTGTTCGGCGTTACGCCGGTTACCATGCCGATCTCGGTGCGCCCGACCTTTTCGCACAGGTCGTCCACATAGCGGGCGCCGCGGCTGTCGGTATAAACCATCGCGTTCCCAAGAATCCGCCCGCCGCGGTCAACGGGGACGCAGGCTTCCCCCAGCGAGGAACTGCAGACCGCTTCGACCGTCTGGCCCGGGGACTTTTGGACGGCGCTGCGGATAACCGCCCGGATGCTTTCCCACACCTGTGAGGGATCCAGCTCGTGATGCCCGCCCTGACGGATTGCGCTGTATTCGCGGTAATCGGTGCCGTGCAGGATACCGTCTTCGTCGTAAATGGAACATTTGCAGCCGCCTGTACCGATGTCAATTCCCATAAATGCCATACTTTCACCTCACGCGGACGATTCATGTCGAGAAGATCGCCTGAAAAAACAGACATGTTGTTGAGCGTTCCCCTATATAATATATTGAATCATTCCTAAACAATTCCAGGAAAAAGAAAAAAGCCAGGCAAATTCTCTATGTCAGCGAAGATCTTACATGAACTTAGGAGGAAATGAAATGAGAAAAGTATGTGCAGTTTTGTCAGCTCTTGCTTTGGCGTTGTCGCTCTTTGCCGGATGCGGCGGCCAGTCCCCGTCGGCGCCGGCGAGTTCCGCGCCTCCCGCAGCCTCCGCAGCGCCGGAGGAAAACAAACCGGAAGCGGCGCCCGCGGAACCGGAAAAGGCGGATGGCCCGCACAAATTCGGCTATACCTGCATGACCATGAATAACCCGTTCTTTATCACGCTGGAAAAATCTATCCGGGCGGAGGTTGAAAAAAACGGGGATACCCTGATCACGACCGACCCCGCGATGGATGTAGCCAAGCAGATCAATCAGATCGACGATATGATCACACAGGGAATTGAGCTGATCTTCCTGAACCCTGTGGACTGGGAAGGCATCCGCCCGGCGCTGGAAGCCTTAAAAACCGCGAATGTCACCATTGTCAACTTTGATACGGAAGTCAAAGATATGGACTATGTGACCGCTTATGTCGGCTCGGACAACAAGAACGCCGGATTTGTCTGCGGCGAAGACCTTGTGAAGCGTTTCCCGGACGGCGGCCCGATCGTTGTCCTCGACTCTCCGACCATGAATTCCGTCAACGACAGGATCAGCGGCTTTATGGAGGCGATAGACGGGAAAGGCTTCGAGATTGTCGCCCAGCAGGACGCGAAAGGTGACCTCCCGACCGCGCAGGGGCTGATGGACGATATTCTGCAGGCCCATCCCGATATCATCGCGATCATGGGTGGAAACGACCCGACCGCGCTCGGCGCCCTGGCGGCCTGCAAGTCCGCGAACGCCGCCAATATCCTGATCTACGGTGTCGACGGGTCTCCCGACATTAAGGCGGAAATTGCCGCAGGCAGCCAGGTGGCGGGTTCCGGCGCGCAGTCTCCGGTTCAGATCGGTGTGAAATCTGTTGAAGTCGCCTATCAAATTCTGAACGGGGAGCCGTTTGAAGAAAGGACGCCGGTTGAGACCTTCCTGATCAACGCGGATAACGTCGCGGAATACGGCACGACTGACTGGCAGTAAGCCTGCCCCGGCGCTTTCAGACAGAATAGGAACGGGGGCTTTCTCTTTCTTGGCAAGGGCGAGCCCCCTTTCCGCATCAAAAAACCAAAAGGCAGAATCATCCGCTTCCAATACTGAACAGCAGGAAGGTGATCCGTTTGTCAAATCCAAAGCTGCTTGTGATGAGGGGCATCCACAAGCATTTCCCGGGCGTGTATGCGCTGAAGGATGTGCATCTGGAACTGGAATCCGGCGAGGTGCATGCGATCCTGGGCGAGAACGGGGCGGGGAAATCGACGCTGATCAAGGTCCTTGGCGGCATATACGGCATTGACCAGGGAGAAATCTATATTGACGGGGAAAGGGTTTTTATCGGCAATGTGCATGACGCGCAGGCCAACGGGATCAGCATGATCCATCAGGAACTGGTGCTGGTGCCGTATATGACGGTGGCGGAAAATATATTTTTGGGGCGTGAACCGCTCAGGGGCGGGTTTGTCGACTACGGCAAAATGGAACAGGAAGCGCAGGAGCTTCTGGACGCCTATGAAATGCATATCGGCGCCGGTGTGCAGGTGCGTTCGCTTACCATTGCCCAGCAGCAGATGGTGGAAATCGTCAAAGCCATCTCGTTCCACTCCAGGATTCTGGTAATGGATGAGCCCACCTCCTCCCTTTCGGATAAGGAAGTCGCCTTTTTGTTTGATACCATCCGTACGCTGAAATCAAACGGCGTCGGCATTATTTATATTTCCCACAAGATGAGCGAGCTGCAACAGATCTGTGACCGTGTGACAGTGATGCGGGACGGCGAATATATCGGCACCAGAACCGTCAGGGAAACCTCGAACGCCGAACTGATCGCCATGATGGTCGGCCGGGAACTCACCAGCTACTACACCCGTACCTATCAGGAACCGGGGGAGACGATGCTTGAAGTGAAGCACCTTTCGGACGGCGGGATGGTGAGGGATGCCAGCTTTGCGGTCAGAAAAGGGGAGATCGTCGGATTCGCCGGACTGGTCGGCGCGGGGCGGAGTGAGGCGATGAAATGTATTTTCGGGCTTTCCCCGCTGACTTACGGAGAAATTCTGGTGGGCGGCCGACCGGTTCAAATCCGCCACCCGGATGACGCGATGCGGCACGGCATCGCGCTGGTGCCTGAAAACCGCAAGGAAGAAGCGCTGTTTGCGGTGCAGAGCGTGCAGTATAACCTGACCATTAAGGTGCTGGAATCGTTCATCAAAGGGGTTTTTGTCAATCAGGCAGTGGAATCGGAGATCGCCGGTCGGTATATCCGCATGATGTCGATTAAAACACCGTCTTTTCAGCAGCTGACAGGGAACCTGTCGGGCGGCAACCAGCAAAAAGTGGTAATCGGCCGTTGGCTCGCTACCAATCCGCAGATTCTGATTCTGGACGAACCTACGCGCGGCGTGGACGTCGGCGCGAAAAGCGAAATTTATGTCATCATGAATGAACTGGTCAAAAACGGGGTCTCGATTGTCATGATCTCCTCCGAACTCCCGGAAATCATCAATATGAGCGATCGCGTTTATGTCATGTGCGAAGGAAGGGTGACCGGCTGTCTGGAACGCGGACAGATGACGCAGGAGCAGATTATGCGGCTGGCGACTGCGGACAGCAATTCTGTAAAAATTTGATATCTGCTGAATAGGGGAGGCGAACAGTTTATGTCCCGGACAGAGTCTGCTAAAAACGAGCTTACTGTTTTTCAAAGGCTGGCAAGGTTCTGCCAGAACTTCTTTAAAGAAAATATGGGAATTTTAATCGCCCTTCTGGTCATCTGCATCGCGCTGTCATTTTTGAGCGATGTGTTCCTGACCCAGAAGAACATCATGAATGTGCTGCGCCAGATGTCTACCAACCTGTACCTTGCCTGCGGCATGACCATGGTAATTATCCTTGGGGGGATTGACCTTTCCGTCGGCTCGATTATCGCGTTTTCAGGCGTTGTTACCGTGGGGCTGATTGCAAGAAACGGGATGCCGCTTGCGGCGGCAGTCCTGGCCGGTGTTTTGATCGGCGTTGCGGTGGGCGCTTTCAACGGCATAGTGATCGCCAAAACGACGATTCCGCCGTTCATCGTCACGCTGGCCACGATGAATATCGCCCGCGGCGCGGCTTATATTTATACGGGCGGCCAGCCGATACGGGTGATGTCGGATGAGTTCAACTTTATCGGTTCCGGCTATGTCGGCGATGTTCCGACGCCTGTCATCTATCTTGCCCTCATCGTGTTTGCCTCGTTCCTGATTATGAACCAGACGAAATTCGGCCGCCATATTTACGCGGTCGGCGGCAACACGCAGGCCGCGAAATTTTCGGGCATCAACACCGCGCGGGTAAAATTTTATGTACATACCTTTTCCGGGCTGATGGCGGGCATAACCGGCGTCGTGCTGGCCTCCCGCATGTTTTCCGGACAGCCCACCTCCGGCGACGGCGCGGAGATGGACGCGATCGCCGCGGTCGTGCTCGGCGGCACCAGCATGAGCGGCGGCTCGGGCAAAATCGGCGGCACTGTGATCGGCGGCTTTGTGATCGCCGTTTTGAATAACGGGCTGAACCTCATGAATGTCAATTCCTTCTGGCAATATGTCGTAAAAGGCGCGGTGATCCTGATTGCCGTCTACGTGGATTACATTAAAAAACTGCGTTCCAGAATTTAACGATGCCTGATACAAAAAGGAGGCTTTCAAATCATGACCAGACAACAGTATGAGCTCTACCGGAACCGGACGCTGGAATATTTTCAGAAAGCCCGGATTGTTCTGACCGAACAGGAAAAAAGACGGATTGAGGTGTCCGATTTCGGACTTCGGAATCAGGAGCAGATCGGGCTGCAGCTGATCGAATATGTCAACACCGAGCGCTGCTGCGCAAAGGACCTGGTACTGTTCCCGGGGCAGACCTGTCCGGAGCACCGACACCCTTCCGCAAATGGAATCCCCGGCAAGGAAGAAACCTTCCGCTGCAGGATGGGGCGGGTTTTCCTTTATGTGGACGGAGAGCCGGCCCAAAAGATACAGGCCGTGATTCCGCAACAATTCCGGGGCAAGGGGAAATTTACAGCCTTTCATGAAATTGTCCTGCGTCCGGGCGAGCAATATACCATCTTCCCGGACACACTGCACTGGTTCCAGGGCGGGCCGGACGGCTGCATCGTTTCGGAATTCAGCACCTCCAGCCATGATGAGACCGATATTTTTACCGATTCGGACATCATACGAATTCCGGTTATTGAATAAACGGCGTGAGAAGGCGGGACTGCGCCGCATAGTGCCTTTGAGACTGCTTATACTAGCTTCGAAGGTGATCCTATGAACCCGGAACAGATTTATTACGAACCGAAAGCGCTGGATTATGAGCTCGGCAAAAAGCTGAAGGAAAAATTCGGCGATGCCGCTTGGATTCCGATTGAAAACCACAATAATATTGAAGAGCTTCGCAGCAATCCCAACAGGGAATTCGGCAGAATGAAGCGCCTGCTGGTCATCGGAATCCGGAAAACCCATAAATATGTGGAAAACCACAAGGTATCGGATTTTCTGGTGCCGTATACTTCCTCGGGATGCAGCGCCGCGTGCCTTTATTGCTATCTGGTCTGCAATTACAATAAATGCGCTTATACGAGGCTGTTTGTCAACCGGGAGCAGATGCTTGACAAGCTCTTGAAAACCTCCGCCGCTTCACAGCGGGAGTTGACCTTTGAGATAGGGAGCAACAGTGATCTGGTGCTGGAAAATACCATCACAGATAATCTGGTTTGGACAATCGAACGCTTTGGGAAACTGGAAAAGGGGTTCATTACCTTCCCCACAAAATTCGATCTGGTGGACCCGCTGCTGCATCTGGAACACAGGGGAAGGACCATCTTCCGGATGAGTGTAAACCCGCAGGAAATCATCCGGAAGGCGGAGTTCGGAACCTCTCCGCTGAAAAGCCGGATACAGGCACTGAACAGGATGTGCGATGCGGGCTACCGGATCGGGCTGCTGATTGCGCCGGTTATCCTGATGGAAAACTGGCCCGCGCTTTATGCGCAGCTGATCAGCCAGCTTGCGGACGAGCTTTCCCCGAAAGCGAAAAGGGGGCTGCTGATTGAAGTCATTTTTATGACATACAGCTATGTCCACCGCGCAATCAACAATGAAGCGTTTCCGAATGCGGTGGAGCTTTACGACTCTTCAATCATGACCGGAAGGGGGCGCGGGAGGTATTGTTACCGGGACGAACAGCGCACGCGGGCCGAACAGTTTTTGCGTTCACAGATTCAGCAAAAACTGGGGGAAAGTTCGATTTTATACGTGGTATGATGCAAAAGAATATCCGCCGGCTCAGCCGGCGGATATTCTTTTGCAGACCCCGGTCACGGAAATTCTCACTTCTCCGGGTCGGGATACATTGTGTTTTTTATTCTTACGGCTGTTTATTTGGATTCCGCGGCGATGCGGCCGCCATAAAGGGTGTCCAGCAGCTGTATTCCCGTGCCGGTGCGGAACAATTTGTTGCGGACGCTTTGAATTGCCGCCCCTGAAAGCCGGGCTTCAAACGCGTTGACAAGAAAATCCGCTTCCACCAGAATCTGATAATCGATTTCCGTGATTGCGTCATAGGTATGATGATGGGCAATCAGCCAGCAGACCCGCGCCACCAGCGGTTCTTCAAAACACAGGTTTTCCAGCAGCTTTCGGGCTTCCGGCGGCCCTTCCAGCTGCTGATAGGTCCCCTCGGCGCTCTGATATTTGATTTCGCTGTTTTTAATGCCGATGTCGTGCGTCAGCGCGGCAACCTCCAGGATTTTCAGTGTTTCCTGTTCCAGACCCTCGGCTTCTCCGATTGCCTTTGCAAATCCGTAAACTTTTAAAAAGTGGTTTATACGCCGCACATCCCCGGCATAATATGCAATCATGGCGTTTAAAACCGATCCTATCGCTTCCATCCTGCACCTCCGAATTATAAAAAATAGTTCACCCTATTATAGCGCGTCCGTTGCATCGCCATAAGGAAAAAATTACTTCCCGCGCACAAGGTCAAACAGTTTTGCGGTTTCCAGCGTATCGGAAAGGGGCATCACCAGGCTCTCGGGTTTCCCTTCCAGGACACAGGCGGCCGCATGCTCGATTTCAAATTCAAAACCGGACTGGACGGGATGCAGAAAGGTTTCGGCCGGTTCTGCGTCATAATCCCGCGGCCCGGGCAGCGGTCCGGTGAACAGTTCCACTTTTTGCGCGCAGTGGAAATAAGGGGCGATGCGGATATATCCTCTGTCACCGTAAATCCACGCTTCGTTGCGGGCATGGAACTGGATGCTGCATTTAATTTCGCCCACCAGCCCGTCATCATATTGAAGATGAACAAAGGCGGACGCGTCAACGCCGGTGCCTGCGGGAATACTGAGCGGAAGCGCCCGCATCAGCTTTCGCCCTTTCGCAAGGTACTGAACAAGCGAAAAGGCATACACTCCAAGATCATAAAAAGCGCCGCCGCCCATATCGGGGTCATAAAGCCGCTGATAATCCCCCGGATCTCTTGCCGCGCAGCAGCTTGCGCTGATGCAGCGCAGGTTCCCGATGCGCCCGTCCGCGGCCCACTGGGCGGCTTTCCGGGTTGCCGGCAGAAAACGGGACCACATCGCTTCCATCAGGAAAACGCCCTTCACCTTCGCGGCGTGAATCAGTTCGGCGGCTTCCTGCCCGGTAAGCGCGAGCGGCTTTTCGCACAGGACATGTTTTCCGGCGGCGATGGCATCCATACAGCATGGGAAATGCGCGTTGTTGGTGACCGCGACATAGACGAGATCAATCCCGGGGTCGTCGAGAAGCGCGGCATAGCTCCCGTAGCTTCTGGCGATACCGTGGGAGGCGGCAAATTCGGCCGCCCGCTTTTCATCGGTGGAAGCGACCGCGGACAGAACAGCATTGCTTACCAGCCCCGAACGAAATGTATCCGCAAATTTTTGAGCGATGCGCCCTGCGCCAATCATTCCATATCTGCAGGGAACAGAAATGTCCTTTTGAGTCGCGCTGACCATGGCTTTTCTCCTTTCGATGGAAATTACAAAACCATTATAACCTACTTTTCTCAATTAGGAAATAAGTTTATCAAAAAACGCAGACAACAGGTGCCAAACGGCAGGTGTCATCTGCATTTTTTAATGTCTGCGTGCCGCAGTTAATCGAGTTCGGCGGCTCCGGTATAAAGCTGGTAGTATCTTCCGTGCGCCTTGAGCAGATCGTCGTGTGTCCCGCGCTCGATAATTTCACCCTGCTCCAGGACCATGATGGCGTTGGAGTTGCGTACGGTGGAAAGCCTGTGGGCGATGACAAAGGTGGTCCGCCCCTGCATCAGACGGTCAAGCCCGTGCTCAATATGCCGTTCCGTGCGGGTATCAACCGAGCTGGTTGCCTCGTCGAGGATCAGGATCGGTGCGTCCGCCGCCGCGGCCCTCGCAATATTGAGCAGCTGGCGCTGCCCCTGCGAAAGGTTTGCGCCGTCCCCTTCGATAACCGTATCATACCCCTGCGGCAGGCGGCAGATAAACGAATGGGCGCTGGCAAGCTTTGCCGCCGCCTCCACCTCTTCGTCAGTGGCGTTGGGATTTCCATAGCGGATATTTTCCCGGACGGTTCCCGTAAACAGATGGGTATCCTGCAGAACCATGGAAAGCGAGCGGCGCAGGGCATCCTTTTTGATGGCGCGGATATCGATGCCGTCAATGGTGATTTTGCCCTGGCCGATATCGTAAAAGCGGGTCAGAAGGTTCGTAATCGTGGTCTTTCCCGCTCCGGTAGAGCCTACAAAAGCGATCTTATGCCCCGGTTTCGCGTAAAGCGAAATATGCTTCAATACCGTTTTATCCTCCGCATACCCGAATGTGACGTCTTCAAACCGGACGTCGCCCCTTACCGGGATGCGGTCCGACGGTTTGCCGCCGTGGTCATATGTCTGCCAATAAAACTCCCGTCCCTCTTCCATCAGGTCGGCGGCATTTTCAGGGTCGGATTCTTCGGCAGGCTCCGCCATCACCTCACAGATTCGTTCCGCGCCTGCGACGGCGGTAATAATCGCGTTATACTGGCTGGACGCCTCATTGATCGGGCGTCCGAACTGCCGGGCAAGCTGCAGGAATACAACCAGCGCGCCGACGCTGAGGTTTCCGAAGACAGCGAGCAGTCCGCCGATCATCGCGACAAGCGCGTAATTGATCGTGTTGATGTTCGTCATGATCGGCATCATGAGGCCGGAATAACTCTGCGCTGTGGTCGCGGCGTCACAGAGGGCCTCGTTCAGGCTGTCAAAGGATGCCAGCGCTTCCTGCTCACGGCAGAATACCTTGACGACCTTCTGCCCGGTGATGATTTCCTCAACATATCCGTTCACCTTGCCGAGATTCGCCTGCTGCGCGACGAAATATTTGCTGCTGCGCTTCATGATGTTCCCGGCAACCAGGAACATCAGGGGCGTCATGGCCAGGGTCAGCAGGGTCAGCGCCCAGCTTTTGCTGAGCATCAGGCCCAAGATGCCCACCAGTGTGATCACGCTGGAGAACAGGGAGGTCAGGGAATTTGCGAGCGCGTCGTTCAGCGTATCCACATCGTTGGAAAAACGGCTCATCATCTCCCCGTGGGTGTGGGTGTCATAATAACGTACGGACAGCTCCTGCAGATGGCCGAACAGGTCCCGGCGCAGGGTATTGATCGAACGCTGCGTCACATGCATCATAATGCGCATCTGGAAATAGCTTGCCGTAACCGCCACCAGATAGATGCAAAGGAGGACAACAATGCCTCTGCCAAGTCCCGCAAAACGCTCGGCGACGGTTAAACTGCCGCCGACCGGCTGTAAAAAGTTATCGATGATCGGCTGCAGATAAGCGGTTCCGGCGAGAGAAGCCCCGATTTGCAGAAATACCATTAAAACAGCCGCGATAAGCGCAATCTTTCTGTATCTGAGATATCCCCAGAGGAAGCCGAGGGTCTTTTTGATGTTTTTGGGCTTTTGATAGGTCTGCTGTTTTCCGCGTGGCATCAGGCATCGGCCTCCTTTCCAAGCTGGGATTCATAAATCTCCTGATATTCTCCGCTGGCTGCGAGCAGTTCTTCGTGGGTGCCCACGGCGGAAATCCTGCCGTCGGAAAGCACGATAATCCGGTCGGCATCCTTTACTGAACTGATGCGCTGGGCGATAATGAACGTTGTGGTATCCTTCAGGACTGTATGGAATGCCCGACGGATTTTCGCTTCCGTCGCGGTATCCACCGCACTGGTAGAGTCGTCGAGGATCAGGACCGTTGGTTTTTTCAGGATGGCCCGCGCGATGCAAAGCCGCTGCTTCTGGCCTCCGGAAACATTGACGCCGCCCTGCTCCATCCAGGTGTCATAGCCTTTTGGGAAGCTCATGATAAAGTCATGTGCCTGCGCGGCCTGTGCGGCTTCCACGATTTCGTCTTCCGTGGCGTGTTCATTGCCCCACTTCAGGTTATCCCGGATGGTGCCGGAAAACAGGGTGTTTTTCTGAAGGACCATACCGATTTGTCCGCGCAGGGATTCAACCGTGTACTCCCGCACATCCATGCCGTCCAGCAGGACACGTCCGGCGGAAACGTCGTACAGACGCGGGATCAGCTGGACAAGCGAAGTCTTTCCGGAGCCGGTCCCCCCGACGATGGCGATCACTTCACCGGCGCGGGCGGTAAAACTGATGTCTTTCAGCACGGGTTCGGAATTGGCGGGGTCATATTGAAACGATACGTTTTCAAAGGCGACATTTCCGCGAACCGGGTGTTCCCCGGCGGATGGGCTGTTTTTGAGGTCAATTTCCGCGTCCAGAACTTCCACAATACGCTTATAGGAAGCGGAGGCGCGTGAAAACATGACGAACAGCATGGAAACCATCATCAGAGAAATCAGAATCTGCATAATGTAATTGATAAACGCAGTCATCTGCGCCACATTGAGCTGCCCTGAGATGACCTGCCCTCCGCCGAACCATACCACAGCCACGGAGGAAAGATTCATAGCGAACATCATCAGCGGCATGCTGAGAATGACCGCGTTCATCGCTTTCAGCGACGCTGCCATCAATCCGTTGTTCGCGTTTTTGAATTTCTCTTTCTCGTAATTCTGCCGCACAAAGGATTTGATGACGCGCACGTTGGTGAGGTTTTCCTGCACACTGCTGTTGAGCGCGTCCATCCTCGCCTGCATACCGCCGAATAGCGGCATCGCCCTGCGAATGATCAGAAACATCGCGATGCCCAGCAGCGGAATTACGACCACCAGAATCACGGCAAGGCTGGCGTTCATCCGAATTGCCATGATCAGTGCGAAAACAAACATCAACGGGGCGCGCAGCATGATCCGAAGGCTCATAATTGCGGCGTTCTGCATCTGGGTCACGTCGTTTGTCAGCCTTGTGGCGAGTGAAGCGGTGGAAAAGTGGTCGATGTTATGAAAAGAAAACTCCTGAACCTTGGCGAAAAGCCCGCGGCGAAGCTTTGCCGCAAAGCCGACACCCGCGATGGCGGAACATCGCGCGTTGCCGAATCCGGTCAAAACAGCCAGAAATGCCACAAAAATCATCAGTAATCCGGTCCCTACAATGTAACCCACGCTTTGATTTTCAATTCCTTTTCCGACAATGTTAGTCATCAAAGTCGGCTGTATCACTTCACAGATAACGTCCAGCAGCATAAAAAATACCGCCAGCGTAATCGGCTTTTTATAGGGGGCGATAAAGCCCGATAGCTGTTTCAAAGAGACTCCTCCAGTTCGTCCAGCTGATTCTTAAAGTTTTTTAAATTGTTGCACATCTGCTGATAAAGAGAGATAAATTGGTCATAATCCTCATCGGAAAACGATGAAAAGGCTTTCTCCATGACTTTTCGCATATTCAGCCGCGCCTGTTCGGCCGCGTGCAGCCCGCGTTCAGTCAGTTCAACCCGGTTGGAGCGCAGGTCGTTTGGATTCTGAATCCGAAGTACCAGCCCGGCCTTTTCCATCCGTTTCAGGGAAACCGCGATGGCCGCGGGCGAAACCTTCAGTTCCTTCGCCAGGTCTTTCTGATTACAGGTTCCGCCCTGCTGTTTCAGCGCAAAAAGCAAAGGCGGCTGCCCAAAATGGATGCTTTGGTTGTATAGCAGGCGGGACATGCACTGTTTATGAAGCGAATGCATTTCCCAGCTCAGCCGGATGGCTTCGCTGATATCGAGCATAGTGTTCCTCCCTTTGAAACATGTAGTTAAACGGCTAATAATTAACTGTTTAACCATTTTAGCTTTTGATGGATACGAAGTCAATGAAATTATTTGAAGTTAACAAATTGTTCTTAACTTGATTGTGAATATACACAACTTATTTTTCCGTATCATGCAAAATGTTGCTGGTAATTTTAGCAGAAATATGGTACACTAAAGCAATAAAAGGCAAAGATGATTCCTAGCCGCATAAGGAGGGACCCTATGCAGTTCGATTCAGACACGCCGCTGTTTTTTGACGGTGCGTTCGGAACCTACTATTTTTCCGTCACCAAAGACGAAGACCCCTGCGAACTGGCAAACCTGAACAATGCAGATGCCGTTTTAAAAATCCACAGGGAATATATTGCGGCCGGCGTACAGGCGATCAAAACCAACACGTTCGGAGCGAACCCCGTTTTGCTGCCGGAAAGGGAGGAACTGCGGCGTGTGCTGCGCGCAGGGTGGTCGGTTGCGCAGCAGGCGGTTGCCGGAACGGATGTACGCGTATTTGCAGACATCGGCGGCAATGATTCCGACTCCGCCGCGGACGATTACTGCGCGGTTGCGGAGGAATTCCTGTCTTTAGGCGCGAAGGATTTTTTGTTTGAAACGCTGCCGGCCTATGAAACGCTTGAACCCGCGCTGGAACTGATTAAGCGCCAGACTCCCGATGCGTTTGTCCTTGTGTCGTTTGCGGTCTCCCAGGACGGATACAGCAAACGGGGACTTTCCTATAAAAAGCTGCTGTCGGCGGCGTCTCAAAACCCCAACGTGGATGCTGCCGGAATCAACTGTGTGTGCGGGCCGAGCCACATGCTGGAACTTCTCCGCAACGCCGGGCGGATGGATAAACCGTTGTCGGCGATGCCGAATGCGGGATATCCGTCTTCGCTGAACGGCAGAATGATTTTTGAGGATAATGCGGATTATTATGCCCAGCGTCTGGCGGATATGTATCTGGCGGGGGCGTCCATTCTCGGAGGATGCTGCGGCTCCACGCCGGAGCATATACGGCGCGGGATTGCGGCGGTGCGGCAGGTTACAGGGCAGCCCCTGCTCAGTGAGGCCAAGAGGAATGGCGGCAAAGAGCCCGCTCCCCAACAAGAGAGCAAAGCGGCCGCGTTTTCCCGCAAAATGGTCTGCGTGGAGCTTGACCCGCCGCTGGATGCGGACTGTTCCTACGTTCTGGCCGCTGCTGCCCAGCTGAAAAC
>JAEXAZ010000184.1 GCA_023394255.1 Bacillota bacterium
AACGCGGAGATCAGCGCGCGTATCCCGGCACACCGCTGGGGCCTCCCGGCAGACATGAAAGGCCCGGTTGTGTTCCTTGCTTCCCCCGCGTCCGATTATCTGAACGGCGCGATCATTCCTGTTGACGGCGGTTATCTGAACAGATAGGAAGCTCCTATGAAAAGCGGCTTAAACAATTGGGTTTAAGCCGCTTTTGCGCTGATTAAAACCTTAGGCTTGAAAATTTAACCAATTTAGTCTAGAATAAGAACATTGTACCACAAGTGCAAAGCACGCGCGGTATCATCGGCCATTGGGGCAAAAGCGGACTTTGCGCGCGCATGGCTGCGGCCATAAGCGTATAGTCGCCGTTTTGCGGTCATTATACTATGAAGAAATGCATATGGGGTGAAAGCCGTGTTCGAAATCGTAAATGAAAACGCGAAACCGCTTGCGGAACAAGTAGCGGATCAGGTGGTGCAGCTGATTGTTGACCAAAGCCTTGCCGCCGGCAACAAGCTGCCTAACGAATTCGAACTGGCGGAGGAGTTGCATGTGGGACGGGGTACCGTGCGTGAGGCGGTGAAGCTGCTTGTGTCGCGCAATGTCCTGGAAATCCGCCGGGGAAAAGGGACGTTTGTTTCTGAAAAGACCGGCGTCAGCAGCGACCCCCTGGGCCTTCAGTTTGTTCAGGATAAGCGCAAGCTGGCATATGACCTTCAGGAAGTGCGCATGCTGATTGAGCCGCAGCTTGCTTCGATGGCCGCCGCGGTTGCCACACCCGGGGATGTGGCGCAGATGGAAGGCATCTGCCGGGAAATTGAGCAAATGATTGAAAAAGGGGAAAACTATGTAAACAAGGATATTGAGCTGCATACCTGTATTGCCCGCAGCACGAAAAACCTTGTGGTCCCCAATCTGATCCCCATTATCACAGCGACGATCAGGCTGTTCATCGACCTGAACAACCGGGTACTCTGGCAGGAGACTGTGCAGTCGCACCGGGCGATTGTGCAATATATCGGAAAGCATAATGCCGGAATGGCAGGCCATGCCATGGAAAAGCATCTTCTTGATAATAAAAGAAATCTGGAAGCGCTGCCCCCGGACGCGTTCAACAGCGAGTATTTTACAGGATTGATCGAAACAATGCCATAATATCCGCTGTATACAAACTATAATGATCCGGAGATGACAAATGTGAAAACTTTGTGGCAACTGTTCAGCGTATTTGCCCGGATAGGAGGGCTCACTTTTGGAGGCGGGTATGCCATGCTGCCGATGCTCCAAAGGGAAGTTGTTGAAAAAAGAGGCTGGGTGACCGAGGCGCAGCTGATGGATTATTATGCCATCGGGCAGTGCACCCCCGGGATCATCGCGGTCAATACGGCGACGTTTATCGGATACGGCCAGGCGGGAATTCCGGGAGGCATTGCCGCGACCTTGGGCGTTGTATTCCCCTCGCTGGTTATTATCACGGTCATTGCGGCGTTTATCCGGAACTTTATGGACCTGACGGCTGTTGCTAATGCCTTTGCGGGAATCAGGGTATGCGTATGTGTGCTGATCCTGAATGCCGTGCTTCGGCTGCGGAAAAGTTCCGTAATCGATAAATCCACGTTGGCGATCTTCTTTGCTGTGCTGGTGCTTACGGTTTTTTTCAACGTTTCCACGATTCTGCTGATCCTATTGGCCGGAGCGGCGGGATTCCTGCTGAAAAGAGCGGGGGGCAGGAATTCATGATCTATCTGAATTTGTTTTATCAGTTTTTCATGACCGGCCTGTTCGCCGTTGGGGGCGGGCTGGCGACGCTCCCGTTCCTTTCCAGAATGGCGGAAAACACCGGCTGGTTTACGCAGATGGACCTTGCGAACATGGTTGCGGTATCCGAATCCACGCCCGGGCCGCTCGGCGTCAATATGGCGACTTATACCGGCTATACGTCGGGAGGCATTTTGGGAGGCGTCGTAGCCGTGGCAGGCCTGATCACTCCGTCGATTATTGTGGTAATCCTGGTTGCCCGGGTTTTGAAAAAATTTCAGGACAGCACAGCCGTGCAGGGGATGTTTTACGGGTTCCGTCCGGCGTCCACGGCGCTGATAGCCGCCGCGGGAATCCAGGTCTTTGAGGTGGCGTTTTTCAGTAACGCGACTTTTTCCGCGCTCGTGCGGGACTGGGCCGGCGCAATCCATTGGAAAGGCATTTTATGGGCGCTGATTCTTTATTTTTTAATTAAGAAGTTCGATAAGCATCCGGTTGTTTATATAGCGCTGTCCGCTGTTATCGGAATTGTGTTCCGCTTCGGAGGGGTTTAAAAACACGGGAAACGGTCAGGAGCCGTTTCCCGTGTTTTTAAGTTCCAGCTCTTCTGACAGCAGGCGCTTGTTCTGATACATTAACTCATCCACATGATGGGAAAAGCTGTCGAAATCAAGCCATCTTTCAGGGTCATAGATCCCATATCCGATCGCAATCGAAAACACATATTCCGATTTCAGATTGACGGCCTCTACATTTTCGTGAAAAACCTTTAAAGCCGCTTCGAATTCCCGGTCACTCATATCCGGCAGGACACAGGCGAACTCGTCTCCGCCGATCCGGTAGCAATATTTCCGTGCGCCAAAAGCGCGGCAGATGCATCTGTATGCGTCTTTCAGCGCTTTATCCCCCGCGATATGCCCGTAGGTGTCGTTAATTCCTTTCAGGTTATTCAGATCGAACAGCACAAGGCGAATGTTTGGTGCCGTTTCGGATGCTTCAAAAATCATCTCGATGTCCTGGCAGTAAGCGGTGCGGTTTCTGCCCTGCGTCAGCAGGTCCTGATAGGCGAGGCGTTCAAAATACCGCGCTTCGCGGCCGCGTTCCGCCGCGAGCTGTATTTTGCGGACCGATTGGATACCAAGCATCACAATATAAATCAGGATGCCGATTTGTGTGTATTTGGAAATTGTCAGGTAATTTCCGGAAAAGAAATGATAAAACTCCAGCGCACTGAAGAAGATGGGAATGATAACAGTGGGCAGCTGCTTTTTTACCTGCGGGTTTTGATATCTGAAAAGCTCGTAAAGCATCGAGGCCGGAAGGTAAAGCAGCAACAGCAGAAGAAGCCCGACCGGTAAAAACAGGGTTTCATAAAAATCGGCGGTTCCGGTTATCTGTAAAAAAACGCAGATAAAAAAAATCGCCAGAAATCCGGAAAAAAAGCATTTCATAAAATTGTGATGATGGGGCCTGTAAGCATTGCTGAGATAAAGGGTAAGAGGCATTGGAAAGAGCAGCAGCGAAAAAAAAGGCAGATTTGCAAGAAGGAACTGATTGCCGGTGAAGAACTGGAGCATTTTGGATTCGCCCAGAAACCAGAGCGAGACCAGAATGGAAAACAGGGAGAGGTACAGGACATCGTTGCTGCGCAATAAGGAGCCGTGTTCCACAAAATAGATCACGAACATCGCGAGCCCGATCAGACAGATTGCGACGGAAACAAAAAACCCCAATCCCTGCTCGTTGATAATCCGGAACAGGATGGCGCTTTTGCTTCCGCAGGTAATGCCGTTGAGCAGGCCGGAATAAGACGGGTATGCGGAATTGAAAATAAGCCGGACCTGCTTTCCGGCGCATTCATCCGGAAGCCTTACCAGATTCCAGCAGCTGCCGGGGGTCTTCCCAATATGCGAACGGGGGTCGGTACCAAACTGATAGAGCGCCTTTCCGTCCACAAAGATCCGAAGGGACTGCATGGAAGTCCGTATGCAGAGCGTCGCTCCCGCTGCTGTTTGCATGGGCAGCGTTTTGACGATGACTACATCTTCTCCCGCCGAAGCGCCCAGTTTGATGGGGAGCACAATCGGCCGGCTTGTCCCATCCGGATTGATATAGTCCCAGCCCGCATTCATATCAACGGCTTTTTCTGTCTGAAAATTTAAAGATTCCTGAACAAAAAGCATAGACCCGGCAACCATAATAACTGCCGAGAGAAGCACCGATGTATAAAGCCAAAAGATTCGGTTCGCATTTTTCATAACTGCACCTCGCTGCCTGATTGCGAAAAAGAAGGCCATGTTTGTGACCAAAAACGACTGAAAATACTTAATTTCGACAGCAATGTTTCCGCAGATGGCAAATATTGCTGAAAAGCAAAAAACACTGTATAATAGGGAAAAATTCTGGTTCCTGGTATTATTTTACTATATCGTTTCCACAATTTCAATTCATTTGCCTTTTTACCTGTAAATTTTTTCCTTTGATTTTGGCATTAAATTACTTACCGTTTTGTGACTGGTATCCATAAATTACCATATGCTATAAAACACCGGCTGACACCCCAATTATCATGGATTCGAAACAAATTAAGTGAAATTATTGTAAAAATCAAGGATAATTTTATAAAAATATGGAAAAATTGTTGTAAAAACCACCTGAAAGCGGGGTGGTTTTTTTATGCGGCAAGAGGAAAGCACTTGCAATTTCCCTTATTTGAAGCTATAATACTATGTAAGTGGGGAAAAGTGGTTAAAAGTGGAGGCAATGATCCCCGGGCGGTGAAAAATTACCCAGCGGAGGTGATGAGATGCTCACAGGACAATATGCCCATAGTCTGGACGCAAAGGGCAGGGTGAATTTCCCGGTCCGCCTGCGCGAAGAACTTGGAGAGCATTTTATCATTACACGAGGGCTGGATAACTGCCTGTTTGTCTATTCCATGGAGGAATGGGAGCGGCTCGCCGCCAAACTTCGGGAACTTCCGATTTCCAAATCGGCGCCGCTCAACCGGTTTTTCTTTGCCGGCGCCGCCGAGGTGGAAGCGGACAAGCAGGGCAGGGTATTGATCCCGGCCCATTTGAGGGAATTTGCCGGTATTCAGCGGGACGTTACCGTTGCCGGGGTCTCCAACCGCGCGGAAATTTGGGATTCCGCGCGCTGGGAGCGCAATAATGAGCTGCTGACCGCTGAAACAATCGCTTCCGCCATGGACGAGTTAGGATTTTAATCATGGAACATGCAGATTTTAAACACATTTCCGTGTTGCTCGGGGAATGTATGGACGGGCTGGCCATCCGGCCGGACGGCATCTATGTGGATGGGACGGCCGGCGGCGCCGGGCATTCCTGTGAAATCGCGAAACGCCTTTCCCCAAACGGAAGGCTGATTGCGATCGATAAGGACCCGGACGCGGTGGCCGCTGCCTCCGCACGGCTTGCCCCGTATCCCGTCGCGCAGGTGGTGCAGAGCGATTTTTCCAGACTTTGCGACGTGCTGGACAAGCTGGAAATCAGCCGGGTGGATGGCATCCTGCTGGATCTGGGCGTATCCTCCTTCCAGCTGGACACGCCCGACAGGGGATTTTCCTATATGCATGACGCGCCGCTGGATATGCGCATGAGCAAAAACGGGCTTTCCGCCTATGATGTTGTCAATACCTATGACTTCAGGGAGCTTTGCCGGATCTTTCACGACTTCGGCGAAGAAAAATTTACCCCCGCAATTGCAAAGGCAATTTTAAAACAGCGGGAAGCCGCCCCGATCAAAACGACCGGGGAACTGTCGGAACTGATCCGGCAGGCGATCCCCGCGAAAGCAAGGCGGGAGGGAGGCCATCCGGCCAAGCGCGTCTTTCAGGCAATCCGGATTGAAGTGAACGGGGAGCTTGCAAGCCTGTCGGAATTTTTGGAGGATGCGTTCGACCGTCTGAATGCCGGCGGAAGGCTGGCGATCATTACGTTCCATTCTCTGGAAGACCGGATGGTGAAGCAGCGCTTTGCGAGCCTTTGCAAAGGCTGCACCTGCCCGCCGGATTTTCCGGTCTGTGTATGTGGGAACCAGCCAAAAGGCAGGCTGGTGAACCGCAGGCCGATAGAAGCATCGCCGCAGGAACTGGCGGTCAACAGCAGGAGCAAAAGCGCAAAACTCCGGGTGATAGAGAAACTATAAATGATGAAGCAATGAGGAGGGATTCGCCATGCAGACCCATTTTGTCCGTGGCAGTGCAGCTTATGATTTTGAAAAGTTTGAAACAAAGCAGCGCGCACAGGTGAGAAAACCGCGGCTGACGGTTGCCAGGCCAAACCACAGAGCGAAAGTGCGGGCAAAGGTCGGCGCGACGCTGAAACTGCTGGCCACCGTGGCGGTACTGGCGGGAGTGGTCATCTCCATGCTTTACAGCAGGGCGCTGCTGACGGAACTCAATGCCCAGATCAGTAAGCAAAACGCATTGCTCGACGAATATAAAAGCGAAAGTACACGGTTAAGCGCCGAACTTGAATCCAAAGTTTCGCTGCGCAACGTGGAGGACTATGCGACCCAGACGCTGGGCATGTATGCAATGGATAAGAGCCAGGTCTCGTACGTCAACCTCTGCGACGGGGATAAGATCGAATTGACCAGCCAATCCCCCAAACAGACGCTTTTAGACCGGATCCGTTTGTCGATTAATCATGTGCAGGCATACATTCAGAAACAATAAAATATACATTTTAATACACAATCGGGTGGTTTCAAAAGCAAGAAGCGTTAAAGGGACAGGACTCTGCCCGGAATACTTCTTGCTTTCGTCACTTTTGTGCCCTTTTCGACAGGTTTAGACCTGCCCTTAGAC
>JAEXAZ010000002.1 GCA_023394255.1 Bacillota bacterium
ACGCCGATATCGACAAACACGCCGAAATCGATGACGTTGCGCACGGTGCCGCGCAGCTCCATGCCGGGCTTTAAATCGCCAAGGTCCATGATGTCGCTGCGCAGCATCGGCGGCGGCAGCTCGTCGCGCAGATCCCGCCCGGGCTTCATCAGATCGGCGACGATATCACGCAGGGTCGGCACACCGATGCCGCAGCGCTGCGCGACGTCGTTTTCTCCTTCGGCAGCGATTTTATCGGGCAGGCCGGAAAGCCCGCCCACGGAAACATCGTCCAATGTATAGGAAAAAAGCGCGAGCACCTTCTTCGCGGCTTCATACGATTCCGGATGCACGCCTGTCTGGTCGAGCACATTTTTCGCGTGCGGGATGCGCAGGAAACCGGCGCACTGTTCAAACGCCTTGGGCCCCAGCTTCGGCACTTTCTTGAGCTGCGCGCTGCTGGAAAACTCTCCGTTCTCCTCCCGAAAAGCGACAACATTTTTTGCCACGGCGGCCGATAGGCCCGACACATAGCCGAGCAGCGCGGCGGACGCCGTATTTAAATCCACCCCCACGCGGTTTACACAGTCCTCCACCACGCCGGTGAGCGTTTCATCCAGCCGTTTCGCGGGCATATCGTGTTGATACTGCCCGACCCCCACCGATTTTGGATCGATCTTGACCAGTTCGGCCAGCGGGTCCTGCAAACGGCGGGCAATCGAAACGGCACTGCGCAGGGAAACATCGAATTCGGGAAATTCCTGCGCGCCCAGCTTGGACGCGGAATAAACCGACGCGCCCGCCTCGTTGACCATCATGTAGGACAGCCCACAATCCATCTCACGGATCAGCTCCGCCGCAAAAATTTCGCTTTCCTTGCTGGCGGTTCCGTTCCCGATCGAAAGCACCTGCACGCCGTGCTCCCGGATCAGCGCTTTCAGCGTCTTTTTTGCCTCCTCCACCTTGTTCTGGGGCGGCGTCGGGTAGATGACCGTCGTCGCGAGCACCTTTCCGGTGGGGTCCACCACGGCGATTTTACAGCCTGTCCGGTAGGCGGGGTCGATCGCCAGTACGGTTTTGCCCTTGACCGGCGGCTGCATCAGCAGCGCTTTCAGGTTGACGCCGAAGTTCTTAATTGCCTGTTCGTTTGCCATATCGGTCAGATCCGAACGGATTTCCCGCTCCAGCGACGGGTGGATCAGCCGCTTATAGGCGTCCTCCAGCGCGGTTCTCACGGTATCGGTGGTCAGGCTGCCTTTTTTGACAAACAGGCCGCCCAGCAGCCCGCAAGCAAAATTGGCGTCCACGTCGACTGCGACCTTGAGGAATTCCTCCTTTTCCCCCCGGTTGATCGCCAAAACGCGGTGGCTCGGGATTTTGGATACCGGTTCCGTGTAGTCATAGTACATCGAGTAGACCGATTCTTCCTCTTTCGCCTTTACGCTGTGAAGGACGGCGTTTTTCTGGTAGTATTCGCGCAGCAGCAGCCTGCCCTGCGCGCTGTCCGAGATTTCCTCGGCGATGATGTCGCACGCCCCGGCGATCGCATCCTCCGCTGTCAAAACCTCTTTCTCCGCGTCAATAAACGGGACCGCAAGCGCCTCCAGACTGCCGGTTTTCAAATCCTGCGCGAGAATCTTCCGCGCGAGGGGTTCCAGCCCCCGCTCCTTTGCGACGGTGGCGCGGGTGCGGCGCTTCTGCTTATAGGGCCGGTAGATATCCTCCAGCCGCGCAAGTGTTTCCGCCGCTGCGATGTCGGCGGAAAGCTCTTCGGTCAGCTTTCCCTGTTCCGCAATCGAGGAGGTGATTTCCTCCTTGCGCTTCTGGAGACTGCGCAGATAGGTCAGCCGGTCGGCCAGCTCCCGCAGCACCTGGTCGTCGCAGGAGCCTGTTCTTTCCTTGCGGTAGCGGGCGATAAACGGAATCGTATTGCCCTCGTCAATCAGCGCGATGATGTTCTCTACCAGATTTTGTGCGATACCGAATTCGTTTGAAAGGATTGCGGAAAATTCCATGTCGAACCCACCTGTTTTATCAAAATAAAAGCCCTGCCCGCCCCATGCAGCCGGCAGAGCTTATGTGTTTGGGAATTGATTTTACTTTGCGCGTTTTTTCAGAATCAGCAGTGTGATGAATCCGGCGGCTGCCAAAAAAGCGCAAATGCCAGCCCAGATATAAGGATTCCCCCACGCATATCGTGTTGCCACGAAGATCGCGGTCGGCCCGTCCGCACCGCCGATAATCCCGATGGAGGCCGCCTCGTTTCCGGGAGCGATATTCAGCTGCCCGCGCAGGGAATAGAGAAAAAACGCTTTCAGCGCCGCCTGAACCGCCAAAATGACCATGGCCAACCCCGCAAAGAGAACGGTGGCTGCCCTTAAAATCCGATATTTTTTCTTCATGATTTCAGCCCCTTTGCTATAGTTTACCATAAAATAGGAGAACATTCAAACAGCGCTTTTATCGAAACAGCCTTGCAAGCGGTTCCACCACGGCCTGAAGGTCCTGAATCGCTCTGTTCAGCCCTGCGATATCCACACTTTTCAGCGCTTCCAGCGCGCTTTTCGCCTCTTCCAGTGTTTCCGTAACGGCGGACCCGCCTTCGGCCATAAAGAGGTCCATATTTTGAAACAGGTCGCCGTCCGCCAGATCATCGGTGACCGTTTCCACATTTTGCAGAACACTGTCGGCGCGCGTCAGCGTCGCGTAAATCCGGGGCAGCAGCACCGCGCCGGCGGCAAACGTCGCCAGCGTCAGGACGGCAACCATGACCGCGCAGAACTGCACCCATAAAAGCTGTTTTCGCGCGGAGCGTTTCTGTTCGGCGGTATTTTCCTCGATCCGCCGCAGCAGCTCCGAAACCGGGAAACCGCCGTCCGGCATCTGCTGAGATTTTATCCCGAGATCATCCATTTTTATCCCCTCCATGCGTACAATCGTAATAACGCATCAGCGCCTGCGTCCCAAGGTCTCCCATGCCGCGCTGTGCAAGGTCCTGATACATCCGGCGGACATCATCGAGGATTTCAAGCGAAATACCGGCGCGCTTCGCCTCTTCCGACGCGATGTTCATATCCTTGATGTAGTGCTTGATGAAAAACCCCGGCGCAAAGTCGCCCTTTAAAATCCGGGGGGCCATATTGCTCATCTGCCAGCTGCCCGCGGCCCCCGCGCTGATGCTGCCCAGCATCGTCTGCGTATCCAGCCCGACCGCCCCCGCATAAGCGAGCGCCTCGCAAACGCTGGCAATGACGCCGGACAGCGCAATCTGGTTTGCTATCTTGGTATGCTGCCCGAAGCCTGCCCCGCCTTCATAGATAGTATTGGTTCCCAGCGCGTCAAATAACGGCATACACGCATTAAATGCTTCTCTGTCGCCGCCAACCATAATCGAAAGGGTGCCTTTCTGCGCGCCGATATCCCCGCCGCTCACCGGAGCGTCCAGCGCAAACACCCCTTTTCCCTTCGCCTCTTTATAAATCCGGGCACTGAGCTGCGGGCTTGTGGTGGTCATATCGATCACATACGTACCGGGTTTCACACTGCCAAGGACTCCGCCTTTGCCGAAATAGACCTCCTCCACATCTTTCGGATAGCCCACCATGGTAATGACTGCGTCCACACTCCGGGCGCAGTTCTCAACCGTTTCACACCACAGGGCTCCTTCACGGATAACGTCCGCACATTTTGATTGCGTCCGGGAATAAATAGAAAGTTCGAACCCCTTTTCCATCAGGTTGCGCACCATACTTTTCCCCATAATACCCACACCGATAAACCCGATCTTTTTCAACTGCCTCACGCTCCCGCACCTTTGTTTTCTTCCGGTTTATGACCGGTCAATTCCCTGTTTTAAAGCAATTATAGCATAACCGGCCCCCGTAAAACAGTCTCAAAGCAATCGGCGGCCCGGTTTTTTAAAAAATCGCGGACAAGCCTTTACTTTAACGCTTTTTTATATTAGTATAGAAAAATAAATGTGTTTGAGGGGTTGATTGAATGGCATCCGGAACGCTGCAAATCTTCATTTCCATGACCGGTTACATGCTGATTGTAATCGGGATCGGGATCTTTTTTGCCAAGCGGGCACAGGCCAGCAGTGAGAACTATTTTCTGGGCGGGCGGTCGCTGAACCCATGGGTAGCCGCGATGAGCGCCGAAGCTTCCGATATGAGCGGCTGGCTTTTGATGGGCCTGCCCGGCGTTGCTTACTGGTCCGGCATCTCCGACGCGGCCTGGACAGCAATCGGGCTTGGTGTCGGCACCTATATCAACTGGCTTTTGGTGGCGAAACGGCTGCGCCAGTATTCCACTGTCTGCGGCGATTCGATTACCATTCCCGAATTTTTCAGCAACCGTTTCCATGAGAAGAAAAAGGTGCTCATGACCATTTCCGCACTGTTTATTTTGGTGTTTTTTACCGTTTACGCAGCGAGCTGCTTTGTGACCTGCGGAAAACTGTTCGGCACGCTGTTCGGATTTTCTTATCATTCCATGATGATCGCGGGCGCCCTGTTTGTGATCTTCTACACCTTTCTGGGCGGGTTCCTCGCTGAAAGCGCTTCCGATTTCATGCAGGCGGTTGTCATGATCTTTGCGCTGGTCACTGTAGTCATCGCCGGTACTTCCGCAGCGGGCGGTGTTGCCGCGGTGATTGAAAACGCAAAATCCATCCCCGGCTATTTCTCATTGACATCCATCGCGGTTCCCCAGGTCGACGCAAATGGCGTACAGCAGGTTGCTAACGGCGCGCCGCTGTTCGGAGGTGCCGGAAAATACGGATTGCTCACGATTATCTCCACCCTTTCGTGGGGGCTCGGTTATTTCGGCATGCCGCAGGTTTTGCTGCGCTTTATGGCAATCCGCAAAGTGGACGAACTGCGGCAGTCCCGCCGGATCGCTACTACCTGGTGCTTCATTTCGCTGTTAACAGCGGTCGCGGTCGGTATCATCGGCAGGGCCGTATTTCCAGCGGATCAGGCGCTTCTCACGGCCGGCCACGCGGAAAATATATTTATTTCCCTTTCCCAGTCGCTGCTGCCTCCTCTGCTTGCGGGCATCGTTATGGCCGGCATTCTTGCCGCGACCATCAGCTCCTCCGATTCTTATCTGCTGATTGCCGCATCCGCTTTTTCCAAAAATATCTATGAGGGAATTCTCAAAAAAGACGCTTCCGATAAGCAGGTCATGCGGGTCTCCCGCACGATGCTGATTGCAATTGCGCTGTTGGGCATCGTGATCGCCTGGAACGAAAACAGCGTGATCTTTACCATTGTTTCTTTCGCCTGGGCAGGGTTCGGCGCTACTTTCGGGCCGGTTCTGCTGTTTTCCCTGTTCTGGGAAAGGATTAACCACAAAGGCGCTGTGGCCGGTATGCTGACCGGCGGCATTACGGTATTCGTCTGGAAACTGCTGCTCAAACCGATGGGCGGCGTGTTCGGCATTTACGAACTGTTCCCCGCCTTTGTATTTTCCTGCATCGCAATTATCCTTGTTTCCCTCTCCACTGAAAAACCTTCACAGGAGATTGTCACGGAATTCCGGTACGCCAAAACCTATCGGGATCAGGCTTAACAGGATATAAAATAAGCGGGCGCGGAAAGGAAGTAACAATCCCTTTCCGCGCCCGTTTTTCAAGAAAATTCCCGGTCCTACATCACCCTGCTCGGGAAAACCGCGTCCAGAACTCCGATTACCAGCGCCCCCAGTACGGCGCCAAAAATGGATACCGACATATTGGGAACAAAAAACTGCGTGAGATAAATGATAACGGCCGAAATGAGAAATCCTTTCAAACCTTTGCCAAACGGGGATGCATCCACTTTCATAAATCTTTCGACCAGATAATCCAAAATACTGATGACAACCGCCGCAATCAGGAAGGACCAAAGGCCTCTGATGGAAAAGCCCGGTGTGAGGAAAGAGACAAGCGCCAAAACAATTGCGATGACCACCATCCTTCCAAGCCAGCGTAAAAACTCCTTTGGAGCAGATCCTTGCTCCGAAAAGCGATGTTCCATGAATCAATTCTCCTTTTATTCAAATTATAGTTATTTGCTCATGAGTATTTTTATTGAAAACATGCCTTTTATACATTTTCAAATTTTAACATGCAGAAGAATCCCCAAAAACTGCATTATTAAAAATCTGACGAATGGTTAAACTACTTTTATTAAAGCAAAGGAGAGTTCATTATGGATAAAAGAAAAACTGATAAATATGGAATTCCACTGGACAATGAAGACTTCCTGCATCAAAAAAATGTCGCATCCAGCATGGACTGTACCGGTTTGATGCCGTTTAACCCCTACACTGAGGATGAAGCGGAATCTTATGGGGCACTTTATGACGTTGCGCAAACAAAAGCCGGCGAACCGATTACGGATTTTTCCAATTGCGACGCTCCAAAAGGCGAATCTTCCGATTCCTGACTAAAAGAGGTGATTTTATGGAAAGATATCCGGATATGTACGCCCTCCTGAACGGCAGCCGGCAGGCAAAGCAATATTTTGAATCCCTTCCCGACTATGTCCAAGAACATATCAGTACCCGTTCGGGCAGCGTTCAGACGTTTGAAAGCCTGCGTGATTATGCGGAAAATTTATTGCGCGGCGATGACTGAACTTTTTTAAAGAAGCTATAATAAATACGGAGGTGATTGAAAGATGAGTACCGGCACAGTAAAATGGTTCAACGCGGAAAAAGGGTTTGGGTTTATTTCAGATGACAGCGGCGGCGAGGATGCGTTTGTCCACTTTTCCGATATTGTTGCACAAGGCTATAAAACACTGAACGAGGGGCAGCGGGTTTCCTTTGAAATGGAAACCGACCCCAGAAACGGAAAGCTCAGGGCTACCCGCGTAACGATCATCCAATAATTCCGCTTAGCAGGCAAAAACCGCCCCGGCAGGAGCGGCTTTTGTTTATTTGCTTTAAAAAAAACGATATTCAGGTTTTTCCTCTTTAAAAAACCAATACCGTATGTAATCATCCAATGTAATTCCAATCAGCGACAGCATCCACCATGCGCCAAAAAACTGCGGGCATATCTGCCCCCAAAGGTTCAGCGGCAGATTGCTGTAATCCCAGATGGCAAGCCCGAGCCACCGGTTGAGAACCAGACCCGCGGCAAGTTCCACAAGCGTAATGATTCCCGCCGCAACTGTCATCTGCAGAACCAACGGCATACCCCTGTGCAAAAGGCTTTCATTGATCAGCCCAATCAATACAAAGCACAGCCCTCCCACAAAAGCCATTGCCACATGGGAATGCCCGCGCCAAAGCACTTCAATAAGATAATACGTGAGGCCTCCGAATAAAGATAGATAACAGTATTTTGCCAGTTGTCGAAGAGCAGATTTCATTTCGCACCACCAATTTCCAATCAATCCAGATAAGAAATTATATGTGAAAATGATTCTATAAATTTCCTGATCAATCAACTTTTACAGAATTATTATGCTGGCCGCGTATTTCAAAAGGAAAGCTGTCCCGCGTCCGTTATTTCTGTAGAATCTTGGTGCAAAAAAACCGCTTGTATAAGTGGTTTTTAGCTTCTTTTCCGTTTGATTTTTTTCGGTTCCCAAGCCTGATTTTGACCCATCCCAATATATAGAGGCTGTTTTGATTTTCAACATGTATTTTGTGATTTTCCACGTTTTCCACCATATTTTCAACATGCGGCGGAATTTTCGCCTCATATTGCGGGCCGGGCGTGCATATACTCTCTTATCTGCACAGGGATGTGATCACAATGTCCGATCTGTGGACCGTAACAATTTACGGTTTTATCGCCGGAACAGTAGGTACCGCAACCGGAG
>JAEXAZ010000081.1 GCA_023394255.1 Bacillota bacterium
CCTTGGTTTCGGTGGGAATCGTCAGCACTTTGATGGAATACTTGTTGACACGCGCCAGAACAGACTCGACATTTTTGTAATCAATCCCGCGTTTATACAGTTCTACGCCGGCATCCGCCAGAGGTGCGGAGAAACGGCAGCAGGCATGGACTTTGATCGAGGTATCCGCCATTTCCCAGCGTTTTCCGAACTCGCCGCTGACCTTTTCATAATTGTAAATATCTTTGTAAGAATAGGCGCGGATAAAACCGTCCTGGCCATCCCAAACGGTCGTGGGGGCGGTGTAGCCGTTCTTGGCCATCAGCGCGCTGATCACGCCGCACATCGCGGGATGCCCCGCCTGATAACGTTTGGACCAGGTACCCTGTGCTTTCCATTCCAGCAGGCCTGCCGCCTGGCTGCCCGCCAATCCCAGCGCGTAGGTGATCTTTTCTTCATCCAGTCCCAACAGCTTGGCCGCGCCGCCGGTCGCGCCGAATACGCCGCAGGTTCCGGTGGGATGGAAGCCCTGATAATAGGTTTGCCCTTCAAAGGACTCACCCAGGCGGATGGTGATTTCCGAGCCGTAAGCGAATGCGGTGATCACATCTTTGCCACTCTTTTTAAAGCGTTCCGCCAGTGCCAGAACCGCCGGGAAAACGACGACTGACGGGTGCTGGATCCCATAACGGTGGTCATCGTCCATATCGAACGCGTGGCCGAATGTACCATTGATCAATGCCGCCATCTGCGCCGAGGTCTTGTAATTGCATCCCACCGCCGTACTGGTGGGCGTTCCACCCAGGTCCTTCGCAGTTTCCAGCACAATTTCGCTGGACTCAATATGGCGGGAAGCAATAATGTTTCCAAGCAGGTCAAGAATAAACATCTTGGAATTGCTGACAACTCGCTCCGGAAGATCCTCAAATTTCAAATTCGCGCCGATCGCTGCAACTTGCTGGGATAAAGACATTTCCATAATAATGCACTGCTCCTTTTTTCATTTCCATATCGGCTCTTATGCTGCCGCTATGTTATGCCAATATAACGAGCAATTAACGTGCCAAACCGGTGCAATGCATTTTAGTTATACGTTCTTTTGGATGTTCCCACAAATTGACTCGGCAGCATTTGTCGAGTTTAACTGCGTTTAGATCAAGTTTTACTGCAATCCCCTTTGGGAGCATATTTTCACAAGTCCATCTGACGACACATCCTCGCTTGGCTGTTTCATCATTCTTCAAAGAAGTGTTACATATGAAACAAAAAAATTGTTTCATATGTAACACTTCTTGCCTTATCGCTCATATTTTAGTATACTATTATCAAAATATTTAAACAGGTCATCAACTATATTATCAGACTTTTTCTTTCCTGTAAATTGACAAATCAGGAAATATAGGAGGAACTTGAAATGCGCTGTAAAATTGGGGTTTTAAGCGTCGGCCTTTTAAAGCAGTTCCTTTCGGACGAGATTAACGCCATGAATCTTCCGGCGGACTTTTTATATTCGGATACGATGCTGACCGACGATATGGAATTGCCGCGTGAAGTGCGCAATGCGGATGTATTCCTTTCCAGTGGCCAATTGGCCAAAATTTTACGCGCCAAAACAGATCGCCCGGTCATTACCATCGAGCCAAGCATCTATGATATTCTTTTGGCCTACAGCGCCGCGGTCTCTTATGACTCAAAACCGGTCATTATCTTCCCGCTCAAACGCTCCACCCCAATGATCGACCATATCCGCAATATTCTCGCGTTCGATATCATTTCTAACTGGTATGATGAGGTGGATGCCATCGACCGCATGATCAGTTCCTACAAGGCCCGGGGATGCAAATGCATTATCGGCAGCGGTCTGGTATGTGAAAAAGCCCAGGCCGCCGGACTAAAAGGTATTTTTCTATATCCCAAGGAATCGTTGCGTTCATTTATCAAGCTTGCTTATGATATGGGCGTGTCAATCTGCGAAAAAGCCGCAGAGAACCAGCGTATGGCGAGCGTAATCGCCCATTCGCACAGCGGTATCATCTTTACTGACGAAACAGGCGTCATCTCCATCTCCAATCCGATCGCGCAGCAGATTCTTTTTCCAAAAGGGAAGCGTATGGTTGGCACAAAAATATTCGAGCTGTTGGACGAGAAAACCCTGCAAAATGTGTACACAAAAAAAGAACCTGTCAATCATCTGATCTGTTCACTTGGAGAAATAACATGCATTCTGTCTGCGGTTCCGATCCTTCGCAGAGGGAATCTCTGTAATGTCATGCTGACGATCGACAATATCAAATCTATCCAGAATCAGGAATATCACATCCGGAGTTCTCTGGCACAAAGAGGCTTTTCCGCTCATAAATATTTTAAAGATTATAATTCCAACAGTCCATTGTTCAACCAAATGATTCAAACAGCGAAAAAATTTGCGCAGAGCAACGACAACATCATCATTTTGGGAGAAACCGGGACAGGTAAAGAAGTCCTGGCGCAGTCCATCCACAATTACAGCCCCCGTGCCAAACGGCCCTTTGTGGCAGTAAACTGTTCCGCAATCAGTGAGACTCTGCTCGAAAGCGAGTTATTTGGTTATGATGAGGGCGCGTTCACCGGCGCAAAAAAAGGTGGAAAACAGGGCTACTTTGAAATGGCACATACCGGAACAATCTTCCTGGACGAAGTCAGTGAATTAAGCATGACTTTGCAAAGCAAGCTGCTGCGTGTGATACAGGAGATGCAAGTGATCCATGTCGGCGGAAGCCGCGTGATTGATCTGGATATCCGCATTATCGCCGCAACCAATCAG
>JAEXAZ010000277.1 GCA_023394255.1 Bacillota bacterium
GCCCCATCCACGGCGACTCCGGAAACTTCAATTCCCAGACGTTCCCAATCCAGATGGCGCTTCAGGCCGGAAACGACATAATCTTCATCCTCTACAATCACTAATTTTAGTAAATCCTTCATATCTACACCTCAAAACGATCTGATCGGTCCCAGAGCGGAAGCTCAAAATACAAATGGGTTCCGTGCGGGCTGTCCATCAAAGCAAGTCCGCTGAACCTGCTGCCGCAGATAAACTGGATACGGTCGTTGACATTTTTGATTCCGTATCCCTTGTGTTTTTTCTCTTCATCGGAGTCCCGGCTGTTCAATGCCTTTTGGAGCTGTTCGGCCGACATGCCGTTTCCGTTATCACAGACATGGAACGACAGGCAATCCTCCCCCCTTTCCACTATGATTTCTATTAGGGCCCCCTCCATATTCCTGTGAAAACCATGGATAATGGAATTTTCCACCAGCGGCTGGAGAATGAATTTGGGGATAAAATATGCGGAAAGTTGGGGATCGGCACAGACGGAATAACTAAACCGGTTTCCATAACGCACTTTAAAGATTTCAAGGTAAGCGGTCACATGTTCCAGCTCGTTTTCCAGGGTGCACACGGCGCAGCTGTCGCTGAGGCTAAACCTTAAAAAACGGCTTAGATGGGTAAGCATCCGGCTAATATCGGGCATGTTGCTGTCCTGGGACATCCAATTAATATAATCCAGGGTATTGTACATGAAATGAGGATTGATTTGGGCCTGCAAAGCACTGATTTCAGCCCTGCGCATGGTATTCATGGAATACTTCACCTGGTCGATCAGCAGGTTAATGCGTTCGATCATCTGGTAATAGTTGTGGTAAAGCGCTCCGATTTCATTTTTCCATCGACGGTACCCCTCCTTCTGGGAAACTTCCAATGGAGTCGCCCCTCTCATAATTGCGGACAGTTTAACAATAGGGCGGCTGATGAAAGCGGAAATTGTCCAGGTGAGCGGGAAAGCCACCAGAAGGGCTGCCAGCCCCGCGGATACCAGAGAGATCAGAATCGATTTCCTGCCCAGGTAAATTTCACTTACCGGTATAAACTCTACAGCCTGCCATCCCATATTATTGGGCTGCGAAACGAGCATGAGAATTTCCTGGCCGTTTAACCGGGAAGGGCCGGGTTTGAGACGGGAAACCGTGGGATAGGCCTTTTGGAAAGTTTCTCCCAGCAAGGCTTTATTTTTATGGGAAATGATCTTGCCTTCCTGATTCATGATAAAAATATCGGAATTGGCGGAAGCTTTATTACAGCCCAAATGATGGGAGTAAATAAACGATTCGGAGAGCTCAAAAGATAAGTACCCGAGAATATGGCTTTTATCATCTAGAATCTTTACCAAAGAAAGAATGCTGAAAGGGGCTCCGTAGTTTCCCCGGGAGTAAATATTTTCGCCGCTCAGGATGATACCCCGTCTGTCACCCAGCGCATCGATCCAGCCATGTTCTCTGGCGTAATCGGCGGAAGAAATACTGATTGTATCGCTGCCAACGCTTTTTACTTTATCGGTATAAATACTGATCCCGATAATTTCAGGTTTAATCATCCAATATTGGGTCATCAGATCCCGGATTTTGTATTGGTAGCTCATGCCTTGCAATGCGTTATCTTCCGGGAAATTTTTGAGGAGCAACTTTAAATCCACGTTATTGGAACCAAAAAAGGAAAGTTCGGTAACCGTATCGGTGAGGATATCCAATTGGGAAACCGTTTCATTGAGCAGTTTATAATGGCTGCTTTCGATGGTATCAATCACAATGTTTTTTGCGGTATGATAAAAAATTGCGGAAATTAAAAGGATAATCGTTGCCACAAGGATTCCGTAAGAAGAAATCATCATATAGGTAATCGGGATTGAACGCAGCATATCTGAAAAATTTTTCGTCTTTTTTTTCATGGCGGCATCTCCTCAAAATCAAAATAAATTACCTATATTATAACGGATCCATCCAGTAAATTTAATTCATTATTGATAATATTTAATTTTATTGAAAGAAAAAAACAGGAGTTTTATACATGAAACTGTATAGTGACTCCTGTTTTATTATATAACAAAATTTACCGGGATGATCTACGATTTCCCCATACAATGGTATTCTAATGCGCCCATCAGATGGTCCGGCTCAAGAGAAAGCAGGATTTCCAAAAATTCTTTTGTACTTTCGGTGCTTCCCAATCCCAAATAAGCCATAGCGCAAAGATAAGAAAAATGCTTTTTCCGCATGATTTCCGGTTTTTCCCAGTACGAATGGAAATAAGGGGTGGTGGAAAAATGCCCGTAGTCCTTTTGATAAAGCCCCTGCTGGCTGTCTGAAAGGAGAGCGGTCAGTTCGGCAGTTCCCTCCGGAACAGCTCCCAGCTTCTGCAAAGAAAGTCCCCTGTAATAACGGAAAGAAGGCAGGTACATATTGGTGAAGTAATTAACGGGAAGATCGGCAACCTTTTCGAAAGCGGTTCTCGCGCCTTTATCATCGCCGGATAAACCTCGGCTGATCCCTTCGTAATAGAGGTGGGGTGTTTTCATTACTTTGTGCCATACGCCGCCCCCTAAATTGATTGGGATTGTCTGCGCTTTTACAAAATGTTCCGTTGCCAGATCAAACTCTTTTTTCAGCAAAGCGGTTCGTCCCAAAGCGAAATGGGCAAAAGTGTACTGTTCCGCTACTGCGTGTTCTCCGCCTTCGCAGGGAATGAACAGATGGTCCCTTAACATCTTTAGGGCGTTTTCCCAATTGCCAAGCTGGTTTTGAAGTCGTACGCTTTGAAGATAAAGGTCATCCCGTTCTGCGGGATTCGTCTGTTGGGATTGCAGCAGGTCCAGCCGGACAGAAACGGGAAGCGTCTGCATTTCCGCCAGCAGGTTTTGCTCATAAGAGAGCTGCAGACTGTCCGGATTCCGCTCAATTGCTTTTTTCAGCAGGTTCATGGCTTTGGGCGAACGGTTATCCCGATTGAATTCCCCCAAAGAAAGGTTGCGCCATCCCTGGGGGCATGAGGGCTCTAACTGGCAGGAACGTTCCCAGTATTTTATGCCTTTTTCATATTGATTTTTGCCGTACAAAAGG
>JAEXAZ010000104.1 GCA_023394255.1 Bacillota bacterium
GAATGGGGGCCTTGGCTTCCGTAACCTGGGCGTACCACGGCCTGGAGGTGACATCCCAGCTGGCATCGGACGTATAGCCGTCCGACTGCGTCAGCTGGCTTGCGTCAAAATCGGCGATCCATGCCGCCATAATAGTTTCCGGATCCGTCTGCTGCACATTGACCATCGTCTGTTTCAGGTCGGCAAATCCAGCCGCCGCCGTCAAATCCCCCCCTGTTTTCGTAGCGGAGAGGACTTCCTCAAACTGCGTATTGACAGCCATCTGCCGGCTGATTTCAAAATACCGCGTAAAAAATTCATTGACCTGATAAGCCGATGCCTGCGATTTTGTCGTTAATTCCTGTGTCGTTAAATTGACAATCGGCCGGACAACCGCCCGCAGCGAAAGAATCGCCGCCGCCAAACAGATCAGAACCACAGGCAGACAGATTCCAATCATCATTTTTTGAAAAATACTGCTTTTCCGCGCTTTTTTCATAATACCCCTCCTGCTTAAAGTGATCTTTGCCATACAACCTTTGCATTTCTTTTCGACATAAAATCGCAAAAATCAACACATATGTTACAAAATCTTTTCATGGAATTTATTGATTTGTAACAAAAATAAAATGCAAGTGCGATTACCTTCCTGATTTGTGACCCGCAGCATCGCTTATTCAAAAGGCCCCGCATCCTGTCGGATACGGGGCCTTTTGAATAAGCGGGTATCAATATTTGTCGAAGGTCAGACCCTTTGTTTCATCTGTCTGGCTGGCAGAAGGCATTTCATCCGGCAAGTCAACAGGCTGCTCGTTTAAAACGGTTTTGCCACTCAGTTTGAAATGGCTGACCAGCTGTTTAAGCATCTGAGCCTGCCCGGAAAGTTCCTCGCTTGCAGCGGCACTTTCCTCCGCCGTGGCGGAATTTGTCTGTACCACGCCGGATATTTGATCGACACCCTGCGTAATCTGCAGAACAGCGGTTGCCTGCTCGTTGGAGACCTGTGCGATCTGGTTGACCAAATCCGAGACCAGCTTTGCCGAAACAGATACTGCCCTGATGGATTCCGCGGTATCGTCCGCCATGGCTGTTCCGTTCGAAATAGCCTGAATCGCATTTTCAATCAGCGCAGTCGTATCCTTCACCGCTTCCGCGCTCTTACCGGCAAGATTCCTGACTTCATCCGCAACCACGGCAAAGCCCTTGCCGGCAGCACCCGCTCTTGCGGCCTCTACAGCAGCATTCAGAGCCAGTATGTTGGTCTGGAACGCAATATCGTCAATTGTCTTTACGATCTTCCCAATCCGATTGGAGGTCTCTGTAATCTGATGCATGGCTGAAATCAGATTTTCCATCTTCTGATTTCCAAAGGCCAGCTTTTCGCTGGTCTTTCCGACCATATCGTTGGCGTTTTGCGCATTCTGCGCGTTTTCTTTAATTTTTACCGAAATCTCGTTGATGGTAGTCGCGAGTTCCTCCACAGAGCTCGCCTGTTCCGTCGCGCCCTGGCTAAGTGCCTGCGCACCGCTTGACACCTGTTCGGAACCGCCGGCCACCTGCTCCGATGACTGGCTGATTTTAGTGAGTGCTTCGTTCAAAGAAAGCAGGATGCGCTGCATGGATGTCTTGATAGGCGCGAAATCCCCTTTATAATCCATTTCGATCGTAACGTCCATATTGCCTTTCGCCATCTTTCCAAGCACTTCGGAAATATTGCCGATATAGGAACGCAGAAAACCCATCATTTCCCGCATGCTGTCGGACAGATGTCCCAGTTCGTCTTTGGACACATAGGTTACCGCCGCGTCCATGTCGCCCTGCGCCATCCGGTTCGCCGCCCGGTCAATTTCCTTCAGCGGTTTCGTAATGCTGACAATGATATAGACGCAGAACACCAAAATAGCAGCCAGAGAGATTATGCTGAGCGCAATTAACAAAAGAAACGCCTCCTTCTGTGCCAAAAGACCTTTCTGATAAAAGTCGTCCGCGCTTTGGGAAGCATTGCTTCCAATCTGGTTCAGAATATCCCGGGCACTTTGCAGCAGCGGCGCGTATTCCTGCTGGTATGTAGTGAGAGCCTGCTCCTTCTGCCCTCCTTCTAACGCCTTAAAGATTTCTTCTTTGATTGGAATAGAGGAATTCATCATTTGTTCGTACTCCTCCATCATCTGCTGGTCCTGAGTAAGCTTCGCTTTTACAGTCCCCACAAGGTCCTTCAAAGCGGTTAATTGTTCCTGGCATAAATCCATATTGGTCTGAACTGATTTTGAATCCTTGCTGGTAATCGCGCTGAGCATATACTTTTCCGCACTCTGAAATCCCCTGCGCATATTCATTGTCTGTGTGGCCACAACATAAGACTCGTTATAAAAAGTTGAAAAATCGGCAGATATGGCTGACATTCCAATCATGGAAACAGCAACGGTTACTGCAAAAAGGAGAATTACCGTTCCAAAAGCTACCGCAAGCTTTTTGCTGATTTTAAAGTTCTTCAATTTCATGACCCCTCTCTCAATTTCCTCAGCGCTATGAAAACAAACATTTTCCCACACACCCCGCAAAAGTGATTATCCTGATACCACTCCGTTCATCTTCCTTCATGTTATATTTTGCCGGTCAGACAGAAACACAAGCCCTTTTTAAAATTACTCCACCGAAGTACACTTCAATGGAGATTTTTTATTTCTTCTAATTTACTGATAAATAATAAATTTTTGCCTGTAAGATCTCAAAAAAGCGAGAAAAAGCCGGGTTGAGAGTCCATTTAAGGTGCAATCATATAAGCCCATTGAAGTGTACTTCAATGGAGTTAAAACCGTATATTTTTATTTATTATAACATCGAAAATTTCCAATTTCAACAAATTTCGACATATTTTTCTAAATTTTTATTCGCTATTTACCTGAAACGGAATGATGATTGCCACGGTACTCCTTAATTCTTTTAAACAGGGTGCTCTTGCAGACACCACACCGCCCGGCGAATTCATTCAGGCTGATGTCTTTTTTCATCCACTGACGGTAAAGTTCCGGAAATTCAGCCGGCATTTCTTTATATCTGCCGCCCCATCTGATTCCCCTCGCTTTTGCCGCGGCAATCCCCTCCGCCTGCCTCCTGCGGATGTTTTCCCGTTCATTTTCCGAGACGAATGAAAGCAGCTGCAAAACAATATCGCTGATAAAAGTCCCGAGCAGGTCTTTGCTGTTTGTTGTGTCAAGAAGCGGCATATCCAGAATTGTGATATCCGCGCCGATTTCCTTTGTGATCTTTTGCCATTGCTCCATAATTTCTTTGTAGTTGCGCCCCAGCCGGTCAATGCTTTTAACGACAAGCAGATCCCCCTGTTTTAACGTGGCAATCAATTTTTGATAAGCCGGCCTCTCAAAATCCTTTCCGGACTGTTTATCGATAAAGCAATTCTTTTCAGGAATGTCCTTTTCCCGCATGGCAATGATTTGCCTGTCCTCGTTTTGATCCTTGCTTGAAACCCTTATGTACCCGTAAACTTTCCCAGACATGTTTTTCCTCCAATAGAAATATTTAAGGCCGCTGCCTTTTTTCTCCATTTTAAGCTGTTTTTCCAAGCAAATAAACCCATTTTGCTTAATCTTTCATGCGGTAAATATATCCAGACATCAAGCAGTGAACTTCTGATGCCCCCGTCAGGACGGCAAAAAGCGTGTCACACAGAACATCGTCCGTGTGACACGCTTTCCCATATCTCAGAAGCAATTCCCGTCAGGCAAAATCAAAAAAGGACTTCATGACTTCCGCCATGCGTTCCCGGGCTCCCAGCATCAGTTTTTCAAGACGCATAGTTTCTTTTTCCCGCAGCAGCGCCGCAATTTGGTTGCTTCCGGCCAGTGCAAGCTCGGTGTTGACATTGATCTTCGCCACCGCAATGGATACTGCCTGCCGTATCTGCCCGGCGGGAATCCCCGAACATCCGTGCAGCACCAAAGGAATTTCCACGGCGCGATAGATCTCTTCCAAGCGTTCCATATGCAGATGTGGAGTGCCCTTATACAAACCATGCGCATTGCCTACCGCAACCGCCAAACTGTCGACCCCTGTTTCCTTGGCATACCGCCGCGCCTGATTCACGTCCGTGTAAGCGCTGTGGCTGATGCTGTCGGGCATTTCGCTCCCGTCCTCCGGGTTCATGCAGCCCAGTTCCCCTTCCACGCCGACACCCCTCTCATGCGCATATTGCACCACCCGCAGGGTGTTTGCGATATTATCTTTGAGAGGCAGGCGGGACCCGTCATACATCACGGAAGTAAAGCCCGCGTCAATTGCCCTGTAGATCGTGTCGATCTCTTTGCAATGGTCCAAATGCAGTACGACAGGATAGGGATGCTGTCCGGCCAGCGTTTTCACAATCGCAGCAATCACCAAAAGCGACGCATTCTCCTGATATCCCTCGCCAAACGCCGCAATCACCGGTTTCTGCGCCAGCCTGGCCGCCTGAAAGGCTGCCTGCGCCGTTTCCAGATTATAAATATTGAATGCCGGTATGCACTGGGCATGCGCCCGCGCGTCTTTTAAAAGTGCGATACTGTTGGTCAGCATCCTGTGCCCTCCTCTATTCAGCAAGGCGCCTGAACAGATTCAGGCGCCTCGCTGATTATTTCATCAACAATTCTACTGCTTTGCGCAGGGTGTCCTGTTCGCCGACATTGCCGGGGAAAATGATATACGGCATATTGGGGAATTTGCTTTCCGCACCCGTCATCCACACCGGAATGCCGGGCTGAATCTGCCCCATGACAGTCGCGCGCCTTACATGCAGCGCTTTGGTGCCGACGTCGCTTGACGTAATACCGCCCTTTGCAATGATAAAGTTCGGGCGCACAGAAAGTTTCCCCACAATACTGGTCACCGCATCCGAAATCTCGACTGAAACGCGCAGCTGTTCATCCGGGTCGTCGGTCGGCAGATCGAACCGGTCGCGTCTGGTGTAGACGGCGACGGTCTGCCCGTTTCTGATTCTTTCTTCCGCAAGCGCAACCACGCGGTCAACCTCTCCCGCAAGGCCGCCCTTCACCAGCACAAGGTGCTGGTTAAACTCAAGGAACGCAATCGGAAATTTGGAGCGGCGCAGTTCCTCCATTTGCAGCGTGGTTTTATTGACATGGGAGCCGACGAGCACAATCCCGCCGTTGACATTGCCCGGCTCCACAAGCTCTTCCTTCGTCAGCAGAGGCTTGTCCGGCACCCCGCCCAGAACTTTGGTGAGCGCGGCGGCGCTTCTGAACAGGAATTCCCTGCCTGAAAGCACCGCTTTTATAAACGCGGTGCAGAATATCTCCACATCACAGTAATCAATGGCGTTGACGACGACTTTTTGGAATCCGGATACGGCCTTCAGCTGCTCTGCAATGCTGTCGACCTTTCCAGCCCGCAGATCTTCCAGGGAGATGCAGGTGACCTCTTTTGCCGGGTATGCCCCCTGCGTTTTTTCCTCGCACCACTCTGTAAGGTCGGAGGAGCGGTAGCCAAACGACCTGTCCTTTGCAAATTCAGTCTGGCCGGCGGGAATCAGCCGGTCGCCGTCCCTGACATAATGCACATTGCCGATGGTGAAACGTCCGCCTTCCTTAAAAAACGGCAGGATGATTTCCCCGTCAAAGGCCTTGCCGGTTTCGGCTTCCAGAATCTGGCGGAGCGTTTGTGTTTCCAGCGGATAGTGACCGCGCAGCGTGGAGTCCCCGCGGCTGACGACAAGAAAATCGGAACCGGCAGCTTTGGCGGCAGCGGCGATGTTTTTCGCAATTTCGCGGTGAGCTTCCCTGGTCTGCTCCACCGTAAATCCGCGTGAATTGGTCAGGACAAAAAACATGCTGCCTTTCTCCCGGAATCCTTCCAGCAGGGTTTCTTTTTTCCAATCGGTATATACGGACACGCCATGTACCGTCTGGATACCAGTCGGATCATCATCCAGAACCACAATCTTGCGGTTCAGTCCTGACAGCTCCTGTTCATATGCATGCCTTACAGACGTTCTGTCCGGCTCCGGAAAACCGGAAAGCACCGAAACGGACAGGGGTTCCAGCGTATTATCCATTGTATGCCTCCTTTCAGCGTCCGATGCGGAAGGTCTCGCGCGCTTCGTCCGGAGCCATCGGCGACTTGCCCATGCTCTCCAGAATCTTTGTGAAATGCGCGACGATCGGCGCGTTGGTTTCGCTCTGATTTCCCGCATCGATATAATTGCTGTCTTCAAAACCGACACGGATGGTTTTCGCCCCCATGCCCACCGCCGCGCAGATGATGTCATTGTTCACGCGATGCGCGTGGGTGATCCCCCACAGCATGTTGCCGGGGATGAAGCTGCGCATTGCAATCAGCGCCTCAATGGTCGCGGGTGCGGCTCCCTCGTGCCCCAGCACGATGCTGAACAGGAGCGGATCGGGAATCGCAAACTCCTGATACAGCTGCACCGTGGTATGAATCATGCCAAGTTCAAAAACCTCCACCTCCGCGGTCTTTTTGTTTTTAACAATCTCCTGCACACAGAACCGGACCTCATCAATCGGATTTTGGTAGACTGCCGCGCCGAGATTGACCGACCCGACATTCAAAGACGCACATTCCACCTTATCGTAATAGAGCGGCGCGCAGCGTTCCTGAATGGTGAGATTGGACACCCCTCCCGTGGATGCCTCAATGACGATGTTGGATTTTTCCCTGATCCGTTCAATCGTTTCCCGGAAGACCTCCAGATTGGGGGTCAGTTTCCCCTGCGCGTCGCGCACATGGAGGTGCACCATGCCAGCACCCGCTTTTTCACAGGCGATGACATCCTCCGCAATCTTTTTCGGGTCAATATGCGTGTCCGATGCCGAAACCGGTGCAACCGATATTAAAACCTTATCCATAAATGCAGCCCCCTTCACTCACGTATGACATAATGCCTGATGCGATACAGCTTTATTGATAAAGCACCTGTGCGATCAGAACCAGCGGTTCCTCACCCTCGCAGGCAATACCGTGGGTATCGCCCGGCATCGCCGCAATGATATCGCCCGCCGCCAGACGCTGCGTTTCCCCGTTGATGACATGGACGGCGCGTCCGGAAACGATGACCATCGATTCCATTTCGTTCTCATGCCTGTGCTGGCCGATGCTGACTCCGGGATTTAAGGTATGGCGGACATATGCCCTGCCTTTCCCGAGCATTTCCTCCGGCGCCATCAGCAGTTTTTCCATCATGACGGTGCCTTCTCCGCCCATCACATTCTCCAGCGGCACCGGCACAATCTCACCGGCTTTTCTATAAATCATAATGATTTGACCCTCACTTTTTCTGTTGCTTTTCTGGGGAGGCTTCCAGCCTCCAAAACTGATAATGATCCTTCACGGTCTGCGCAATGCGTTCAGCCTGGCGGTTCTCAATCACTTCCACAATCCGCTTATGCAGATCGATAAAGTGGGATTGTTTTCCGCTTGCAAGAATTTTCCGCATTGTTCGCACGCGGGACGGAATCGTAATACGGTCGATATACCCGGCAATGTTTGCAATCAGGATGTTATTGGTCGACTGGATCACAGCGTTGTGAAACGCGATGTCTGCCTCAAGCGTTTTTTCGGGAGAAGCGTCCTTGAGGAGAATTTCCCGTTCCAGATCCGCAAGGGCGCTTTTCATTTGTTCCAGGGCCTCCGGAGTCGCCTTTTCCACAGCTACCTGAATGATACCCGTATCAAACACCTGCCGCAGTTCCATGATCTCCGTGGCGGAATCCTTTTGCAGGATTAGGCCGTACAGCATAGGTTCCAGCATTCGATGATGGAACTGGTCGCTGACAAAAGTGCCTTCCGACCGCTTGATATATAACACGCCGAATGAAGCCAAAACCTTAATCGCTTCCCGAACGGAATTCCTTCCCACTTCAAATGATTCACATAATTCCACTTCCGTCGGAATTTTATCTCCCGGTTTGAGTTCCCCGCTGATAATTGCCGCCGTGATCTGGTCAACCACACGGTCAACCACCGACTTATTTGCCAATGAGGCGCTCAAAAGGCTTTTGTTTTGTGCCACATCTATCCATCCTTCGCTCGCTGTTTCTTTGATAGTTACGGTTTAAGTATACATCAAACAAAAGCCGTAATGCAAGATTTCCGTTCGCCTTTCCGGCAATGGTTATTTAATTAATGCCAGCGAGAACCACGGCACATAGGTAATGATTAACAGGGCGATCATCGACATGATCAGCAGCGGCACCATTTTACGGCAGATATTTTCGAATTTCACCCTGCCGATATCGGCTGCCACATAGAGGTTCGGGCCGACCGGAGGCGTTACCTGGCCAATTGAGAGGTTCAGGACAATAATCGTCCCCAGATGCACCATATTGATATCCAGTGCCTGCGCGATCGGCATGATGATCGGCACCAGGATGTACATGGCGCTGGTGTTGTCCATCAGGCAGCCCGCAATCAGGAAGATGATGTTGATAACGAACAGCATCACAAATTTATTGGTAGTAAGGGCAAGCGCCATTTCTGTCAGCTGCGCCGCGATACCCTGCTGTGTCAGCAGCCATGCGAAAACGCCCGCATTCATGATGATCAAAAGAATGATGCCGGTAGTAATTGCGGTTTCGCTGAGTGTCTGCACCATCTTTTTAAAATCGAGGTCCTTATAGATAAAGACGCCGACAATAAAGCTGTAAATCACTGCGACCGCCGCGGCTTCCGTCGGCGTAAAAATGCCGGAGTAAATACCGCCCAAAACAATTACAGGGCTCACTAAACCCCAGAACGCGTCCTTAAAAGAATGCAGGAATTCTTTCAAAGAAGCGCGGGCATCGTCGCTTTTCCAACCGTTTTTGCGTGCCATGATAAATACGGAGGCACACAGGCAGGTTGCAAATACGATTCCCGGAATGATACCGGAAAGGAACAGGTTGCTGATGGATTCTCCGGTAATCATTCCGTAAATCAGAAACGTGATGGAAGGCGGAATCACTGTTCCCAGAGAACCTGAGATTGCAGACAACGCGCTTGTGTATCCCGCGTCATAGCCCTGCTTGATCATCGACGGAATCAGGATGGAGCCGATCGCCGCCACCGTCGCGGTGCCGGAACCGGAAATCGCCGCGAAAAACATTGCGGTCACAACCGAAACATAACCGAGGCCGCCGTGGATCGGGCCGATCATACTGTTTGCCATATTAATCAGCCGTTTTGAGATACCGCCCTTGTCCATAATGACACCCGCCAAAACGAACAGCGGGATGGTGAGCAGCGAGAACTTCTGTACCGTCGCCTGCAAAATGGAAGGCAGGGCTGTTACAGGCATCCCGATATACAGCAGCGTAATCGCGCTGGAAAGGCCCAGGGAAACAGAAATCGGGATGTTGATAAAAATAAAAATTGCAAGCGTTCCAAACAGGATGACCGTTGAACTCATTATTGAAGCGCTCCCTTCTCTTTTTTACCGAAGCGGTATCCAAGCTCATACTGCAGGATGCGGATTACCGTCAGCACCGCGGAAACCGGAACCGCCAGACCGATCAGCCAGCCCGGGGTTGCCATAACGGCAGTTACCAGTCCGCTTTCAATCTGGTCCGCAACCATTTTAAATCCATAAATAATCCATAACGCATAGTTCGCGAAGATAATTACCACGCGCAGCCATTTATGGATTCCGCGCGGGACGCCCCTGAGTTTATCGGTCAGGTACGAGAAGCCCATATGGGAATTGGTTTTGAATGCCGCCGCCGAAGCAAGGGCACAGACCCAGACAAACATGGTAGTGACCAATTCCATCGTCCAGGACAGGTTGACCTGCGGCAGTTTGCGGGAAATAACGCCAAGGAATGTGAAAATTGTCATCACCACAAGCCCCGCGGAACACATATATTCCTCAAAGTTATCTATGAATTTCTTCATATTTTTCTACCTTTCCTCCAAATTGAAGAAGCAAAGCCGTCTTGAATCCACTCAAGACGGCTTTGTCTGTCAAATCATCAGCCGTTTGCAACCTTCTGGAACAGGTCGATTACGTCTTTGCCGATCGTCTCGGTGTACTTATCATAAAGCGGTGCGGCCGCGTCCGAAAATGCTTTTTGCTCTTCGGGGGACAGCTTGGTAACGGTTACCCCTTCTTCTTCCAGTTTCTTTACGATTTCCTCTTCGTTTTCAGTGACGTAGGTATTTGCCCAGTCAAGCGCCTGTTTTGCCGCGTCCAGGACCATGGTCTGCTGTTCCGAAGAGAGCTTGTCCAAGGTCTTCTGGCTCATGAACCAGGCGGTGGTGTCCCTTACATAATCCCACTGGGTAAGATATTTCTGGACTTCGTTGAATTTTGAAGAGTCGAATACGCTGACAGGGTTTTCCTGTCCGTCAATCGTGTTCTGCTGTAATGCGGTGTAAACTTCCGAGAAGTCCATTGCGGTCGGGTTTGCGCCAAAACTGTCCCTGTACAGGTCAATAAAGAGCTGTGCGCCCGGGACACGGATGTTCATGCCCTTAAGGTCCTCCGGGGTGCGGATTTCTTTTTTGCTGTTGGAAATCTGACGGGCACCCGCGTTATGGAAGCCGAGCATTTTCATGTTCATGTCAGCGCACCAGCTGTCCACTTCGTTGTAAATTTCTTCGCTCTGGCAGACCTTCAGGAGCGAATCCATTGTCGGGAACAGGAAGGGCATCCAGAAAATATAAAACCGGGGGTCAAAGTTCGCCGCGTTTGTCGGGGCGGCGGCGTGGATGTCAATATCCCCGGCCGTGGTCATTTCCAGCGCCTTCGTCAAATCGCCTCCGGAAAGCCCGCAGTTTGTTACGATGTTCACTTTGATGCTGCCCGCGCTTTTCTCCTCAATAATTTTCTTGAATTCTTTGGCAGCCATATCGCTCACTGAGTTTGGAGCCTGTGTGTGGCTGAAATTCAGGGTAATCGCCTTCCCGTCGGCTGCCGCCGCACCGGAAGCGCCGGAAGCCGCACCGGAGGCGGCGTTATTGCTCTTGGCGCTGCCGCCGCACGCGGCCAGCGAGATCATCATGGAAGATGCCAGAAGTAGTGCTAGAACTTTTTTTAGCATTTTGAATTTCCTCCCCGAAATTATTCGAATGTTTCTGTTCTATCAGAGAAGCCCCTTGGCTTCAAGTGCCTCTTTAACGGCTTCCGCACCAAAGCGGGGGCTTGACACGACAAGCTTTCCGGATTTTTCATGAATCAGCTCCTCACAATATGCCATGGAGCCCTGCGCAAAAAGGATCACGTCAACATTATCCACAATTTCCATGGCTTTCGCAAGCATCCGCTGTTTAAACTCTTCCTGTGAGAGCCCGAACGCGCCTTCCAGCAATGCGTCAACCAGTTCCACGTGTTTATTCATTTCCCGAGCAACGCGCAGTATCGTGTTCTTGGTGGGGTTCAATGTAGAATTCAGCGTTGCCATAACGCCGATACGGCTGCCCCGGCGCACCGCCTCACGGCACATTTCCTCATCAATCCGCACAATCGGGATTCCGGTAAACCGGCCCATATCCTGTGCACAGTCCGCGACTTCGCCGACCGAAGAGCAGCAGTTGAGAATGACGTCCGCACCCGCGTTGATTGCCTGTGTGTACAGGCCGATGAGCCTGGCCGACGCACCCGGGGTGACATACTGGCTGTCCCGCACCTCCGCCAGAATGGAAGGATCCTGGAAACTGACAAACTCCGCCTTCTCACCGACGTTTTTTCTCAGCTCCTTCTCAACAAGATCGATCAGTTCCGGCGTCGTGCTTGTGTAAACAATTCCGACTTTCATAGTGTTTGCTCCTTTTGCATTTTTATAGGGTATATGTTCAACGTAGGATGTATGCTCTATGTGCCTATTATATCATTTCAGTTCGATTTGTATATTCGCTTTTGAACCAAAATTATCTATAAAATCTCATCGTATTTCCTAACATGTTTGTCTGTTCGCACAAAAATGAAGTCTGATTATTTGCATAATAACCAATTCCGACCGATTATACCTAAAAAATTCCCCTGTAGACCGTAAAGCGGCTTACAGGGGGTAATTACCGATATTCTGTTTTACCCGGCGCCACATTGCTGTGGACTATTTAGAGGCCGATGGCTGAAGCCTGTACCGCGCCGGCAGGCCTTTCAGCAAAAAGTAGACAAGCAGACAGGTGCCTGTTTTGTCAAGCAGATTATTAATAATCTTGGGGATAAATGAGGAAACAAAGATGCTGTTCCCACTCTGTTTCAGCCAGATCACCAGAAAATCCATCCCTGTGCCGGTGAGTCCGCCATATACCCAGATGCCAATCGGCGTGCCGATCAGGGGCGCCACTACGCTTAACAGCAGCCCCGTTACTACTGCAACCGCAAGATTATAAGGAAATTTCTTTGCAATATAGCCGACAATCAAACCGATCGCAACGCTCACAAGCAGAAAAGGAATATCTTTCGGGCTGAAGATGATCCCCGTGAGTAGATTTGTCAGTCCGCCGACAGCAGCGCCATACCACGGCCCCGCATAAACCGCGATAAAAACCGTACCGATCGTGTCCAGATAGAGCGGAAGCTTGAGGGCGCTGGTCACAATTCCAAGGACAATATTACATGCGATTGCAATTGCGCTTAACACTAAGATCCGCGTTTTTGTAGTTGCCATTCATTTCATCCTCCCCAAACAAGGTGGACTAAATATAGCATACATACCTGCGCATGTCTAATTGGTAATTTCTATTCAAACCGTTATTTATAGATTTTATCTATTTCAGATCCATTCCAACAGCGCATCCCCCAAAGGCAGGATCGGAAATGCCAGCTTGTATTGTTTCAGCAGGGCGCTTAATTCTTCCATCAGGACTCCGTTTTCCTTTACCATGCGGATGGACGCGATTCTTTGTTCCAGCCGATTGGCGCTTCCCAGTTCGCCCCCCCACTCTCCCCGGCAGGTCACGGATACCCCGCAGCTGGGACTGCCGTCGATCCCGACGATGCCCAGAATCCGGTACTGTTCCGGATGGGCCGCATATTCCGCAAGCTGTTCCATAACCGGTTCCAGAATCCTGCGGCAGTGCGCCCGGAAAAACACATTGTCAAATTGCTCTTTGACATGCCCCCACCGCATGGAGCCATAAAGCGTTAACTCCGGGCATGGCAGCTGGAGCAGATCTATCCCGCGCTCCAATGCGGCATAAAGAAATTTCTTGCGCAGCGACTCCTCCCGTTCCAGTTCATGGCTGCCGGGTGCAAAGACTTTTGACGCGGGATTCAAAACGCAGTGGCTGACAACCGCAATTTTGCGCAGGGCACGGGAATCGTTATTTTCCGTCATACAGGCAACCACCTTTCGTGTATCGTGAAAGCAATCCCGCCACGCCGCCGGCAGCGATCCGCCGTTTCCGTCAGAAACACGCATTCGCTTATTGGCCGCGCTTCCGTCTGCCGCTAATTGGGAAGTCCCAGATTTCTTGAAATCAGGTTCCCTTTTTCAAAATATTCCAGGATTTTTTCGGATAAATAATCCTTGTTTAAAAGCCCCCTGGAAAAAAGGCAAATCATGACAGAAAGTTCTTTCGCATAATTATAGATCGGAATACACAAAGAGGGATAGCCGCCATAATCCGACTCGACATAATCGTAGCCCTGAATGGATATCAGTCTCAATTTTTGGCGCAATTCCTTTTGATCCTGTTTGGATAAGTTTTGATCATAAAATACATCGCTATGCTTCCATTGCGAATAAGTTGCGTAATATACTTCCCTGATTGAAATGCAATTCTGCAAACAATCGTTCTCATTGGCAATTTGGATCGTCTGTTGATTTCCGATGACATCAATCAGCGAACAGTGGTGTGAGTAAGGTTTGACAATCGCAATTGATTCTTCATCGTCCGAAGTATCAAAAAATTGGCGGACCAATCCTCTTAAATCAAGCCGGTTATAAAACGAATGTGCAAGGCTCAATACCTTCATGCCCAGCTTATATTTACCCGTTACATTGTCCTGCTCCACAAAATCCCGTTCTATTAAAGAGGTCAGGATTCTATAAACCGTAGTTTTGTTCATTGAGACTCTGTTGCTCAGTTCAATAAGGCCTGACCCTTCCGGGTCGCCACTCAGTTCTTCCAGTATACACAGAGCTTTTGTTACAGATAATACTTTATCCTCAAATCGATTCGTCAACGTTCCATCACCGATACCTATTATACCAGAAATAATGCGAATGGGAAGCCCCCCCAGCGAAACCGGGGGCTTCCCATTCGGGCACAGCCCGCCTTATCGGCGGGACCCGCCGCGCCGTGTATATGGAACTGCCAGCCGTGAAGGGTTCGCTGCCTGCCACTTCAGCGTAAGCACGGTATGCTTTGGGGGGAACCACGACAAGCCCGCTATCATTTTTTGATATTGGTAAAATACGCTCTTTCGAGATCTTTTGCGCTTATCGCATTTTTATTCAACGCTTTAGCAAATGCATCCGCCGCTATTTCGGCAGCTAAAAGAATCGGTTTTTCTGTTGTGAATATCCCAAAATATTGAACCGGGACTCTGAATTTTTTTGATGTCAGGCCCCAGCGCGTACATTCAAAGTGATGAAACAGCTCATGGGCCAGGATTATATTTTTTACGGTCACCTGATCGTAACTTTTTGCGATGGCATCGATACATTTCGCGTTCAGGATGATGGTTTTTTTCTTTGCACGGTATTCGGCGAATTTGACGTAATTGGGATTATGTGTTTCATGCGTATCAAAAATAACGTCGATTTTTTCTTGTTCCGCGATATGAAAAGGGTCCGCATGACCAAATTCCCCGCGAATCATCGAGGCCCTGTCTTCCCCCAGTTTGCTTGCTTCCACTATAACCGCTTGTCTTCTCTGATCGTCTATGAATTTGGAATAAGGGTATTGATTAAAGCGCATGACATCATTATCGGCCGTCATTATCTCTTCCTCACGATCAAAATATAGTCCTCATTCTCACTTAACCTGGACAGTTCCACGTCGATTAGCGAACTAATCTGTTCCACACTGTCTAATCCGGATAAGTCTGTAATTTTACCACCCGCAACCAAATGAAGCTCCGGCATGGTTTTTCCAGACTCATCAAATTTTGTATTGCTTTCGATACATCTGACAAGGCCCTGTTTATCGCCTTTTTTCAACTGACGGTAGCCGGCGTTTTCTATATTTAATTTTATGATGCCGTTTTTGTCAATCAGGCATAACAATTGGGACTTCTTTTTGAAGAACAAAAATTTCCCCTTGCCGGCATAGTTCAGCTCAAACAAAGCGTACACGCCGTTATCACTTACTTTGCCGATTGACAAATCTGAAAAATTATTGAAGGAATCCGCCACTATTTTCTGAATTTCTTCGTCACTCAGGTTTTTGCCCGTATTCGTTTTCGCACTTAGGTCTGTCGTACCAATAGCCGTCGCTTTAACCGTATTCTTGGCGATATCAATATCAATGGTCACTTCGATGGAGTTCGGTGAGGCGCCGGATTTGATCGCCGCCTGTTCGGCTTCTTTGCGGATTTCGAGGATATCATTTTGCGTTGGATTGATGATGGTTCGTTCCACAGAATCTCTTACCATGGCGAGCGCCGCGCCAATGGTCGCGATTACGGGCGCATTATTTGCAATTTTGTATTTTAACTCCATATTTTGGGCAACTGCCGGGACAACAACGCTTGCACCGCCGCCGCCGCCTGTTAACCGCAGGTAATTTCGTGACAGATTATAGGATTTTATAAATCCGTCAACCGCGGGTCTGACTTTTGAGACGGCAACCGCCATAATTTCTTCCGCCACTTTTTTCCCGTTCCTGTTAAAACAGGCTTCCAAAATCTCCGATATACGGGCCGTAACATCATCTTTTGCTTTTGCATAATCATCAGCGCCGATCAGTCCGAGGATATTTGCCGCGCAGGTTAATGTAACTGCAAACCTCTTGCCTTCGCGGTTTTCGATTGCAAGAAAATCTTTCGTTTTATCCTTCGGCGTTCCCACATTGATGACATACGCATCTTTCAGCTCTTCCGTGCTGGCAAAACAGGCGTAGCCCAATCCTGCAATATGCGCACTTCTCGGGCCTACGTCTTTGATGGCTTTATCCGCATACCGGACCATACTTCCGCCGCCGATTCCAATCGTGTGGATGTCCAAAGAAGTGGCATAGGTCTTATGGCCGCCAATGACGGCATACTTGGTGATAACCTTGCCATTTTGAATCGCGGAAATATCGGTTGACGTCCCTCCGACTTCAAGAAAGATGCCGTCGGATATTTTCTCATACATCAAGGCGCCGGCCACCCCTGCCGCGGGACCCGAAAGTACCGTCAATATCGGCCGCTTTTTGATTTCATCAATCTGCATGACCCCGCCGTCCGACCTCATGATCATCAACGGCGCTTCGATCTCAGCGGCTTTCACGGCGCTGTCCGTCATAGTTGCGGTCTGGATCATTTTGGGCAGGATTGATCCGTTTATAACAGCGGTTTTGGTCCTTGCCTTCAGCCCATACAGCTTTGACAGTTCATGGGTTGCGGTTGCCAACAAGCCCTGGTTCCTTACAAGGCTGGAAACTTTTACTTCGTTCTGGGGATCGTCGACAGAAAATGCTTCGCTGATGACCGCAACTTCCACACCGCTTTTTTTGAATTTGTCGACGATACTGTTTACAGTATCGTCGACATCACCCGAGGAAGTATTGACAAATTCATATTCCGTGCTGATCGCTTTTCCGTCTTCCAAAGGTACATTTCCAAGCTGCGTATCATTTTTGATTTTTGGGATCCCGACTCCCGACCCCATGCCGATGATACCGATTTTTGCGACGTCACCTTCCAGAAGGGCATTTGTGGCCTGTGTTGTTCCATGCGCAATAAAAACGACATCACTCGATTTACAGTCAATCTCTTTCAGCAAAAGGTTTAAGATGTCAATTACGCCCCTGGTGACCCCTTCCTTTGCAGTGTGCGTTGTCGGAAGTTTTTTCTTTCCAATAATTTCGTAAGTATCGTTATCAAGCGCGACTGCGTCTGTAAAGGTTCCTCCGACATCGATACCAATTCTTATTTTTCTCATCTAAGTATTAAGCTCCTCGTGATAAATTTACATAAACATCGCGACAGCGATAGTGACTCCGACTAAAACGACGAGAGCATCCAGCAGAAATGTGCCCCGTGTATATTTTCCTACCTTGAGCTGCAGATATCCACAAGCCCAGGTGACCTGCGATGCCGTCGGGTCGTTAACGCCGACATAATAGTCGTACAGCCACGCAAGGCTGATGATCAGGCCAATCGGCAGGCTTGTATTTAATAAGATCCCGATTAATGCGGCTCCTAACCCCCACGGATTCAGCGGCCCGCGGTACATGGTGAGGAATGGTCCCAAGAGGCCGAAAACAAGAATGACCGGTAACGGGCTGCTCGGGATAATGCTCATCAGCATTTGCTGCATGGGCGCCAACAGTGCTTCCTGTTTAGCGGCTGCCAATACCATGCCGATTCCCATCATAATCAAAATGGTTACAGAGACGTTTGCAAATCCGTCAAATGAGGAACGATTGACCAAATCAAGCGAACCTTTGAATTTTTTCTTCCATCCCGTGGAAAGAACCGCATAAATAATTCCGGCAATCAGGGCAACATTTACGTTCCATTTGAAAAAGAATACGAGTAAAAGCGGAATAACCGGGGCGATCACGGAATAGATCGGCGCGTCATTTTTGTCTTCTGCGTTTTCCGGGTTTTTCGCGGCCCATGAAAACACCGGCCCGCTTATTTTAATTCCGACAACAATGAAGAGTATGCTGATGATGATTGCCGCAACTGCCAAAAAGACTGCGGTCTGCTTAATAAGCGGATCCGTCGGGTCCAGCCCGACGAGGCCTCCAATAAAAGCCCATCTGGAAACATTAAAGAAATACCCTACTTGTGTGGCGGCCAGCATAACAAACGCCGCGATTACTTTTGGCACTCCAACCGAGAGCATAATCGGGAAAACAATGATGCCAAGCATGATTTTGGCTCCAACGCCGTTTAGGCCGATAAAGCAGAATCCACAGGCCAAAAAGCAAAGGATGGCCATAAAATAGGGATTATCGCCGCCTAATTCGGCGGCGCTCCGAATGAGCTTTTCCGCGATACCGGTCTTTTTTATGACTTCACCCAGAACGGCGGCTACAAGTGTGGAAAATATCGCTCCCGACATCCCGCTGAGTCCTGTGCCGACTACGTCGTTGATGATGGTTTGAAACGGAATTCCGACAGTGAGGCAAAGTAAGATCGCCATCAGGGGGAGTGCGGCGACGGCATTGATTTTATCCGTTACCATCAACGCAACGACCGCAATAAATATAGCAATGATCAGGATGATTTGTAAAGTCATGGTTCTTCTCCTCTTTATTTGTAATCTAACACCTGCCCATTATGGACAAGCGTTTCTTGAAGTTGATGGATGTCGATTTCTTTAGGAGATACATGATTGGAGACTGCCAGACCTGCTGCCGTTCCCGCGGCTTCTCCCATGGCAAATACAGACGGCATAATTCTGATCGCGCCAAGCGCCTCATGGGTTGCCGAAACACACTTTCCGGCCACAAGCAAATTGTCAATTTTCTGGGGCAACAAAACCCGATAAGGAACCCTATAGACATCTGCGACGTTTGTTTTTTCTTTTTTATAACTTGTACCGGTAAGGCTCCCTTTGGAAGGATGTAAATCTACGGGGTAACTGCACAGCGAGATCGTATCCTCAAACTTGGTATTTTGGATCAAGTCATCTTCCGTCAGCGTATAGATTCCTTCTATTCTTCTGGATTCCCGCACTCCCATAATGGAACCAGTCTGAGCGATCCTGGCATTTTCCAGCCCCGGCAATTTTTTGAAAAAGCCCATCAGGAATTCCACCTGCTTCATTCCTTCCAGATACGCGGCATTCATACTTTCCTGACTGGTAGGATCATACCCTTGGAGCCTCGTGGTATTCAGCCTCCACTCGCCCGGATTTACCATATGATATAATCCAATCTTATTTCGACTGATATTAAATTCGCCTTTTCCCCTGGCTTCCTCGATTATATCATGATAGGGTAAATATTTTGTTTCTTCCTTTTGATTCAAGAATTCCAAAATTCTGTCGTCGTCGGCATTATAGATCCAAAAAAACAAGGTCATGGGCTGCAATTCATTTTCTATATCGGCAATGACACACGGAACTCCGGCTTTATGGCTCAGCGACGCATCGCCGGTAGCGTCTACAAAGACTTTTGCCGAATAGTTGACAAAACTGTTCCCATCGTACGCTTCCAGTTCTGTGATGGCGCCGTTCCGGACAATAACATCTGTCAAGGCGGTATTTAAATGAACTGTAACACCCGCCTCTGCCAGCATCCCGAATAAGACCATTTTTAAGCATTCCGGTTCGAATGGAGTTACGTTATTATGCCGTAATTTAATCCAGCAGCCGTACTCGCTTATCATCCCGGTTTTGGAAGGATGTATTGCCCCTCCTCTTTTTTCCATCCTGACAACGATCTCATCAAAAATTCCTTTTATGATCTGATTTTTTCCTTCGGGGTCAAAACAGGTCATAAATGGACCGACAAGGCCGTTGGTCGCAGTACCGCCGACAACGCTCGTCTTTTCGATCAGTAATGTTTTGGATCCGGATCTTGCCGCCGCAATTGAGGCAACAACCCCTGCACACCCGCCTCCAGCGACGACAACATCGCTGGAGAAACTTCGCACATCATTTTTACTTAGCATACTCATACCTTCCTATCTTTCTAAAATTCCGAAATTGAGTTTCGCATCGCGAAATTTTCTTTAGAATATATTTAATACAGCTTTTTGTCAACAAACAATATAGACAAAAAATGATCTAAATTTTTTATCTGTTTATAAGTTACAAAATTTGTGCGATTACTTCCACTGAATCCACTAATTATTTTGATTGATGCGATAAAAATAAAGAAATGTCTTGAATCGTCGCAGCATATGGGAAATGCCGTTCGATATGGATGTCTACCATAAAAAATGGGATTTACCTCTTTTTCCGCATTTTCTTCCTGAAAATATATTGACAAAGAAGGTTTCCCGCGCTATAATAATAAAGCTGTTCGGCAAGAAACAGCTTTATACAATGCCCGATTGTGTAATGGTAGCACGACAGACTCTGACTCTGT
>JAEXAZ010000077.1 GCA_023394255.1 Bacillota bacterium
AAGAAAATGAATCCCGTACGAACTATAAAGTTTGAGCGGAAAAACCGCAGAGTACAAGGGCACTCCCAGACGATCAGATATGCCTGCCAAATCAGTACATAAAAAATTTATTTCATGACTGAGCGGACATTCTTTAGTAAAGAATGTCCGCTTCAGCCGCTGCTTTATCAGGCAGCCATCCATCCGGATTCTTCATTGTTTCATTTTCCCGCATGGAAAGAACCCATCCTTTGCTTAATGCTTGGATGGGTTCTTCGGCAGGTCGTCCTCCGTACGATGATCATACCCGAGGAATTTTTTGGTTCCGCAGAATTAATTATAGCCAAATGATTTGATCATATTTTCGCGGTTGCGCCAGTCTTCCCGTACCTTGACCCAGCATTGCAGATTCACCTTGCAGTTCAGGAACCGCTCTATATCCCGGCGGGACTGCGTGCCGATTTTTTTCAGCATTTCCCCGCCTTTGCCGATGATCATGCCTTTATGCGATTCGCGCTCACAGTAAATCTGCACTTCAATGTCCAGAATATCCTGCCCTTCCCGCTCTTTCATCCGTTCCACAGCCACAGCCGTTCCGTGCGGGATCTCATCATAAAGCGAGCGCAGCAGTTTTTCACGCACGATTTCCGCGACGATCACGCGTTCAGGCTGGTCGGTAAGCGTATCGGCATCAAAAAAGAACGGGGACGGTTCGGCAAATTTCTCGAGTTCTTCGAGGAGGTCGCGGACGCCGTCGCCTTTCAGCGCGGAAATAGGCACAACTGCGTCGAAATCAAATGCCTGTGTGTACAAAAGGATCTGCGCCATGAGCTTTTCTTTTGCGTCCAGCGTATCAATCTTATTAATTGCCAGAATTGCCGGAATCCCCTGCGCGCCAAACGATGCCAGCAGTTCCTGTTCCGCTTTGCGGATTTCCCCCTCCGGTTCAACAACCAGAACTGCCGCGTCCACGTCGGCAACGCTGTCGGTCACCTGCTTCACCATATATTCAGACAGTTTTGTCCGCGGTTTATGAAGGCCGGGCGTATCAATAAATACAAGCTGGGTTTCGCCGCGGGTCAGCACGCCGGTGATCCGGGTTCTCGTGGTCTGGGGCTTGTTGGACACAATTGCGACCTTTTCCCCCAGCAGTGCGTTCAGCAGGCTGGATTTCCCCACATTCGGACGGCCAACGATTGCGATAAATGCTGACTTTGTGCCATGATCGGGTTTTTCTAAATTCATATGGTCTCCTTATGATTTTGAACAATTTGACTGCATTCTATTTTTTCAATCCGAATATAAACCAAAGGGCCAGCGCGGCGGAAACTGCCAGCAGAATCATTAAAAACGGAGAGGCCAAAAATCCGCCCGCAAGTGCCAGCAGCTTTTCCGGCTGCCACAGCAAAAAAATCCCCACAGACACACTGACGACCGCGGAAATCAAAACAGCGCCCGCCGCAACATCCTTCGCCACTTTGGCAAGCGGATGCTTTTGTGGGGAAGCCAGATCAACCACCGCTTCAATCGCGGTATTCAGCAGCTCCGTGACAAGAACGTTTCCGATTGTAACGGAAAGCGCCGCAAAGTGGAGCCCGTCCAGTTCCAGCAACGCGGCCAGCACAACAACATAAAACGCCATGACCAGGTGTATTCTGAAATTCCGCTCGCTGCGGATGCAAAACAGAATCCCCTGTCCTGCCCAGCGAAAGCTGTCAGCAAAGCTGCGCAGTCTCTTTTTCATTCCACATCCAACACATAGCTGGCATCCCGGCGAAGGCCCAGGCTGGTCAGCACACTCTCTTCCTTTTCACGCATACGGACCTGCTCAATTCCGCCCGTTTCATGGTCATAGCCCAGCAGATGCAGCATCGAATGCACGGTTAAAAACCCGATTTCCCGCTGCAGGGTATGCCCGTAAATTTTCGCCTGCTCCACTGCCTTTTCAATAGAAATGACAATATCTCCAAGCATCAGGGCGCCGGTTTCCATATTGCGGTCATAAACGCCGTTTTCTCCCAGCGGAAACGACAATACATCGGTAGGCATGTCTTTTCCGCGAAACTCCGCGTTCAGCTGCCGTATCTGCTCGTTGGTTACAAAACTGACGCTTACCTCGGCGCTGTCGTTGAAGCCTTCCGCATTCAGCACAGCATGGCAGCAGCGCCTGATCAACAGGCGGATCCCGCTGGGGATTTTAACTTCCTTTTGCCGGTTTGAAATTAATACTTTCACACTTTCTGCCATTTGTATGATTGCCTCCTATTATTTTCAATCAAGACTTCGGTTAATTACGGGGACTGTTATTGTAATATTTTTCATAGGCTTTAATAATCTCCTGAACCAGACGGTGCCGCACCACATCTTTTTCCGTGAAATGGATGATCGAGATATCGTCCACGTTTTTCAGCACCTTTACCGCTTCCAGCAGGCCGGAACGCCTGGGGTCCGGCAGGTCGATCTGTGTCACATCGCCGGTGATAATCGCTTTGGAGTTAAATCCCAGCCTTGTCAGAAACATCTTCATCTGTTCGTGCGTTGTGTTCTGCGCCTCGTCTAAAATAATAAAGCTGTCATCCAGCGTCCTGCCCCTCATATAAGCGAGCGGAGCAACCTCTATGTTCTGGCGCTCGACATATTTGGAAAAATTTTCACTGCCCAGCATGTCGAACAGCGCGTCGTAAAGCGGGCGCAGATAAGGGTCTACCTTATTTTGAAGATCACCCGGCAGAAACCCCAGTTTTTCACCGGCCTCCACCGCGGGACGGGTCAGGATGATCCGGTTGACCTCGTGCGCCCGGAACGCCCTCACCGCCATTGCCACCGCAAGATAGGTCTTGCCCGTTCCGGCGGGGCCGACACTGATCGATATCGTATTATCGCGGATTGCCTGAATGTATTTTTTCTGCCCCAGTGTCTTTGCCTTCACCGGCTTTCCGGCGGTAGTGATACAGATGACGTCGTCAGAAAGCGAAGCGACCTTGTCCTCCGCCCCCTCTTCCACCATTGTCATAACATAGCGGACATTCTGATCGGTGATCGCTTCCCCCTTGTTGATCAGGGAAAGCAGTCCCGTAATGGCCCTCACCGCAAGGGACACGCCTTCTTCATCGCCAAAAACCTTGATTTCCGTACCACGGCAGGTAACTGTCACATGATATTGCTGTTCGATCAGCCGGACGTTTTCATCAAAGCTGCCGAACAAAGCAAGCGCGTGTTCCATGCGGTCAATATTGACAAGTTGTTCAATCATTCCCAAAAATCCATCCTTTTATAAGTGTCCGCTCCGATATCCCCCTCTATTCAGTAACCGCGAAAACACCATAAAAAATCCTTTTTCTTTTGATATGTTTAGTATAGCACATTTTTTGTAAAGCACAACAGTTTTCACATATTTTTTTATCAATTTTGTGAAATATTGATAGTTGCATTCTGTTTAGTACCCGTTTTCCCGTTCTTCTTTGGCATCTTTGTTCCGGGCGCGGTCAATTATGGGAATTTCCACCTGTTTCGCGATGTCTTCTTCGATTAAATAATCCGCTTTTAACATCAGTTTTCCGTCCTCACAAACAGCGTTTACCGACCTGCTGAGAATTTTCTCATACCGGTTCTTCCGCTCCTGGGCATCCAGTTTTCGTTTTGCAATTTGCAGAGCGGACTCTTCGCGCAGCGTATAGGTTTCTTTCTCATAAAAGATGTAATTTTCGCTGGTAACTTCGAATGGCATCTCAAAACCAAACAGTACCGGGGCCTGTGTCCTGCTTTCCAGCTTATAATCCCCTTCCAGCCTGCTGTAAAGGAACAGCGGGAGCTTTACACCGAACGCTTCCAGATAGCTGCGTTTCACCACCCTTCCGGTAAGACGGCAGGACTGCTGCACCAGGGGGAGTTCAATCGTGATCGTCTCCGGCGCATGCGCAATCGCCTGCGCGTTTGCCCGCACAAAATGGGTGCTTCCCCACTGGTCCTCAAATACCCCGCTGACAATCAGTTCCCCTGCGCGCACCGTATCGCCCTCGCGGCGCACAGCGATCCCGTCGCGCACTTCCAGGCGCTTGATCTGCCCGTCCCGCGACGCCACAACATTGGCCGGAACCCCGGTGTCAATCTTGGGCGGGGGCATCGTGCGTTCCCGTACAATGAGAGTTGCGGTATTGCCGTGAAGATTCAGCGTCGCCCAGGAGAGCTCCTTCACCATTAATAACAGCTGACGTTTTACCTCCAAAGGGTCGACCGAACGTTTCCATGTTCCCCGCGTCACCCCCAGTTCCTGCAGCGCGTTGACCATCTGCTGCGGTTCCAGGTTCCTGCATCCCTGCACTTCGATTACAAGGACAAACTGCTGCATGATCATCAAAAATGCGGCGCACAGCAATGCGCCGATTAAAATCCCCACGCGTTTGCGGTAACGATGAAATAAAAATGGTGCGCCCTGACGCTCTGTGACACGGGTGCGCACGCCTGCTTTCCGGGCCAGCCGATGCATCCTGTGATAGCCGAAAACGGTTGTGCAGCCGGTAAAAACAGAGTCGGTCCTGCGGCAGTTCCAAAGCGGGACGCCATTTTTCGCGCAAAGGCTGATCAGCCGCTCCACGGGGCCGAACTCCGCGCGGAACCTGACCGAGCCGCGCAGCCAGCGAAGGAAGATGACGATAAACATGTTGTTTCCCCCTACCCTGCAAATTCCACTGATGTGAAAAAACCTTCCACAACAATGCTGTCGCCGGTCATTGTCCGCAGGCGAAGCCCCCGTCCGGTAAATTTCAGGGTCAGCCTCCCGGCCCTGATCCGCACCACCTGATCGTTATATTCGAGCACGCTCTGGCAATGCTCAATCACGGCCTCCTGATTCC
>JAEXAZ010000300.1 GCA_023394255.1 Bacillota bacterium
GCAAAAATCAAGAATGCGTTTCGTGATTCCGCCGCCGTTCATCAGGGAGCCGGCCAGCATGAACCCGGGAATGCAAAGCAGTGTAAAGGAGTCCATACCCGCAAAGAATTTCTGTGTGATAACCGCGAGCGGAATATTGTTCATAAACAGATAAAACAGGGATGAAGCCCCCAACGAAAAAGCGATCGGCACCCCAAGGATCAACAGCACAAGAAACAGGACAAACATTGCCACAACCACACTTTATTCCCCCTTTACCATGCCCATCACCTCTTCAACGACGAGCGCAAGACTGTAAATCGTTGTAAGCGCAAAGATCCCAATCGGGACAATATAAAAAAAGCCCATGTTGATCCGCAGAGAGGTTGTGAGTGTCTTTAGCCCTTTTGTGAAAAAAATATAAGCCTGCCATGTGCCAACCACGCCGATTACGCTGATGACAAGATACTCAAAAATGGTAATCACGCGGCGGACCCTGCCGTGCAGGTTATTTATAAGAATATCGATGGTGGCGTACTCCCGATATTTAATTGCGATCGGCGCGCCTGCCATAATGGTATACATAAAAAACAGTCTGGTCATTTCATCTGTCCAGGGAGCCGAAAGACCCGGCGTATACCGTGTGGCAATCTGAACCAGAACGCAAGCACCGACCAGTATAAAGCAGGTGGCCGTAAGGTAACTGAACACCTTATCCAGAATTTTGGCAATTTTCTTCATAGTTTCCCTCCCATAAAGTACAGCTTCCTCAAGAGGTATCGGCCTATCGGTCATTCACCATGCAGAACCGCCTGTTGACACAGACGGTTCTGCATGCACTGAGGTTGTCAATTGTCCGAAATTTATGATTTTTTCAGATTCGCGTCGGACATTGCACCGATTTCCTGATACATTTCCCAGAGACCCACGGCCTGATCTTCAAGATAGGATTTGATGGGGGGCAGCATGGCTTCTTTAAAAGCTTCACGATCAACGTCGGTGTTGACGGTCATGCCCGCATCGATACATTTTTGACGGTAGTCGTCTTTATGCTCGTAATAATATTCATTCACCCAGTCCTGCATCTCGTTGGAGGTTTCGTTCAGCCACCCCTTCATTTCGTCGTCCAGCCCGTTGTAAATGTCTTCAGAGATCAGGTTCAGAATTGCCGAATAAACATGGCTGGTCTCGTTGACATATTTCTGCACTTCAAAGAAGCTGTTGTCATAGATCATATCGTATGGATTTTCCTGCATCTCCACAACACCCTGGCTAAGCGCATTAAAAGTTTCGCTCAAAGCGATCGAGGAACAGACAGCGCCCGCGGAATTCCACATATTATTATGTAACGGGTTGCCGGACATCCGCATTTTACGGCCGGTGAGATCGGCGGGGGTATTGATCGCCACATTGGAGGTGAGCTGGCGGGGCCCACGGAGCTGATACCACAGCACATGGAAACCGGCATTGTCAAAATCGTTTTTAATTGCGGTGCCGATATCGCTGTCGAGCATATTTTTTACGTCTTCCTCGGAGTTGTATGCCCATGGAGCCTCAAGGAGTGTCGCGCTCGGCGCATATCCGCTGAATGAACCGCCCGACATGGTCATGGAGGTTGTTCCTACCAGCATGCCAGCCAGGGAATCCGCCTCGGAACCGGAGGTGCTGGAGGGGTAAATCTCAACCTGGAACCGTCCGCCGGATTTTTCTTCGAGACGTTTTTTAAATTCAGTGGCCGCAACGCCCCAGGGATGTTCGAGGGATACCGTAAGATCATACTTCAGCGTAACTGTCTCGCCGGTTGCCGCCGGCTGCTGGCTTTCACTGCTTTCGCCGGTACTGCCTGCCGGAGTCCCTGCGCCTTTGCTGCACCCATACAGCATACATGTGCACAGTGCAAGCGCGGTTACGGATAGGATCATTTTTTTCATAATCTTCTTCCTCCAATTTTTTATACTCTCATTGCAGTTTCCTGCTATGACACAAAATTTGGCATAATCGCCTAAAATCTACGGATGCGATCGACACAGGCCGCATAGTCGTCTGCCTGAAAAAACAGCTCCTGTTTGCCAAGCACAAACCCTTCGACCCCGCAATTATGATAGAGATCCGTAATAACCTCTCTTGTGGCGCCTCCATCCAGCAGCAGATGATAGTCCAGGCCTTTTTGTTCGCGATACTGATTGAGTTCAATAAATTTTTGTCTGGTATAGCTCATGAAAGTTCGTCCGGCAAAACCGGGATTGACAGCCATAATCATCACATAATCTGTAATGGGAAGCATATCTTTGACCATTTCAAGCGTTGTGCAGGGGTCTAAAATCAGCCCGGTTTTTTTACCCTGCAGCTGGATCAGTTCCAGTGTCGCCGAAGGGATTAATTCGGATTCCGGATGAATGTAGATAATATCTGCTCCTGCCTGTGCAATTTTTTCAATATAGCGGTGCGGATGCATGACCATCATATGGCAATCGATCAGTTTATGCGCACCTTTGTCCGTGATGCGCCGTATCATTTCCAATTCGCGGACAGACATCCCGAAATTGTTGACGAATGTTCCATCCATAATATCAACATGATAAATGTCCATATCGGTCGCATCCAGCTTTTCAATTTCCTCACGCATACAATCTGTCGGCAAATTCAAAATGGATGGGCACAGTAGCTTCCGCCTGTTGTTCATAGCAAATTCTCCCCTTCTCGGGCCACTCATCTATCTGAGCGGCCGGCTTACGAAAAATGTATACCAGTTTTACTTGGCATAAGTATAACTCTAGTTTTCTTAAAAATCAATATTTTTATATAATTTTTATCTTATTAATAATAAATTCCACTATAATCTGTGCAGTATTTACTTAATATTGATATTTTTTTATCGTTCTCCAAAAGTTAACATTTTTCGCAAGTGGTATTCATTTTGCAAGTAAATAGATCGTTGCATTGTAGAAATGCTACATTAAAGCAATCTTTTATTGAAAAAACTAAAAACATGAGATATAATGCATACTAGATAGTCTAACAAAATGATTTAACAATCTTACGGAAGCGGGAGTCAGTTATGAGCGCGACCTCTCAGACATCGGCGAATCTCAGTCAGGTGATCTACCAGCATCTGTGGTACGAAATTTCTACCCTTCACCTAAAGCCCGGGGAAAAACTAAGTGAAGTCAAACTGGCAAGGCAGTTCAACTGCAGCCGGATACCGGTACGTGAAGCCATCCATTTGCTGGTTGCCGACGGCGCTTTGGAAACGCAGTCTCAAAGGGGAAGTTTTGTAACTTTAATCGATCTCGAACAATTGGAACGCATTCGTTATCTCCGTGAAGCCCTTGAAATCAAGATCATGATGGACGGATATCACTCTGGCTGTTTTGATCCCATCATCCCCTACCTCGAATCGCTTGTCGCGAGGCAGGAAGAGCTTATAAATGCCTCTGCGTATGAGATTGCTTTCCAGATGGATATTGAGTTTCACAAGATTTTTTATAATCTGACAAAAAAAGAGTTCGTTTTGGATCATACCGGCGAAAAGGATATTCATTATTTAAGAGCGAGACTGCTTTCTCTGCGGCATGAAAGCCCGGCCGTCATGCCTTCACAGCACCGGGCCATTATTAACGCAATCAAAATTCACGACGATGATGCTCTGGAAAAAGCCGTCTACCAGCATCTGAAAAACGTTAATGTTCTTATTCAGGATAAGCAGCTCGATCTTGAGAACTATTTTAAGCACTGATAAACCCGCAGATCGGCTGATCAGCCGATCTGCGGGTTTGCTTCATAACAAAACGCGTCCAATACAAAATTGGATGCGTTTTGTTATTTTTTGATATCAGCATTAAAAAGTCTTAAGTCCATTCACGGTCGAGCCGATACGGATCATTATCAAGAACCATACCGCAGCAAAGAAACTGTTTTTCTGCATTCCTCAATTTCTTCCTTTGACGGCATGGCCGGGATAGCTCCTTTTTTCGCGGTGGTCAGGCTGCCCGCCGCATTTGCAAAGTCGACAATGTCTTCCAACTCATCCCTTGACAGCTCCCGAAGCTGTCCGGCTGATTTCCCCTTCAGCCGGTAATGAACCGCCCCCAGAAAAGCATCCCCGGCGCCGGTCGTGTCCACCGTCTTTACGTCGTAAGTGCAAAGCTGTCCAAAGGCGTTCTGATTCCGGTAAAAGGCTCCTTCCGGTCCCAGTGAAACCAGCACCAGCGATGCGCCCAGTTCCAGCAGTTTTCCGGAACCTTTCAGCAGGTCTCTCTCGTCGGTCAGCAGTTCCAGCTCCTCGCGGGAAACTTTAACAAGATCCGCCATGCACGCGCCCTGTTTCATCTGAATTTTTGCGTCTTCCGTGTTCTCCCACAGCAGGGGGCGGAAGTTGGGGTCAAAGCTGACAAGCTTTCCCATCCGCCTAGCGCAGGCCGCCGCCTCAAATGTCGCGGCCCGGCTGGGGTCGCCGGTCATCGAAACCGAGCCGAAATGGAAGATTGCGCAGTCCTCGATGACGTTTTTACAAAGTTCCTCCGGTGACAGCATCAAATCCGCGCCGGGATTCCGGTAAAAACTGAACGTCCGGTCACCATGGTGATCCAGCTGCACGAATGCCAGCGTCGTCGGGACCCGCTCGTCTACGACCAAACCTGAGACATCAATCCGGCTGTCCGCCAAAGTCTGCCTTAGAAAATCCCCGAAGGCATCCCTTCCGACCTTGCCGATAAACGCAGTTTTTCCGCCCAGCCTGGCATTCATTGCCAGCACGTTCGCGGGCGCCCCTCCAGGGTTTCGGGCAAAAAGTTCCATGCCCTGCCCGTTTTTTCCGTTTGGCGTGAAGTCGATCAGCAGTTCCCCGACCGCAGTTACATCAAACCTCAAATCCGGCACACTCCTTTACAATTTCTGGCAGAGTTCAATCTTTTCCATATTGGGGCCTTCTACCGTAATAAACCGTACACCTCGCTCCCAGAAAGAAAGTATTGATTACTATGGTATCTTTCTATGGAGTAAATAGCAAGGGGATTTTTTATTCTTTTGTTTCGCCAAGCCGCAGAAGCAATGTTTTCCTTCTCGTAAAAATTGGCAGTCACTTGCTTTAGATTATTTTATCTGTTTTTTACCTCCATGTTATAATTGTAAAACTTCTTCGTGCTATCTTTGTTTTAATGGAAAAATGACGCGAAACAGTGCAACCATGCCGCCGCAGTCTCATTTTTATTTTTAACAGATATGCTACTGGAAAGGCAGTAAAGATAAATACATATGATAATTGATATCAAAAAAGAACTGGATGATATTATTCGCAATAAACAGATTAAAATCGTTTTCCAGCCGATTATATCCCTGCGGGACGGCAGTATATTGGGACACGAAGCACTCAGCAGAATAACAAGCACAAGCGCTATAAGCAATCCGGAAATGCTGTTCGCTGCCGCTCAGACTCATAAACGTCTGTGGGAACTGGAACAGCTCTGCAGAACAACCGCACTGGAAACCGCATTCAAATTTATGGAGCCGCCATACAGCAAGAAATTGTTTCTCAATGTAAATCCCCATGTGATGCACGATGATCATTTTAAAAAGGGCTTTACCAGTGAATTTTTGAAACAGTATCACATTACTTCCGATAATATTATTTTTGAAATCACTGAAAAAAGCATGGTAATGGATACAGCCGGATTTCAGCAGACGATCAACCACTATAAAAATCAAAATTACAAAATCGCAATTGATGATGCCGGTGCAGGATACTCCGGCCTGAACCTCATCAGCGATGTAAATCCCAATTACATCAAGCTGGATATGAATCTTATTCGGGGGATTCATGAAGACAGCTTGAAATACGCACTTGTCAAAGGAATGGCGGAACTCTCCAAGGCTTCTGGAATTGCGCTGATTGCAGAAGGTATTGAAACTTATGAAGAACTGCAAACCGTTGCGGATCTGGGCGTACAATATGGGCAGGGATATTTCATTCAAAGGCCGGATGAGAACATACATGAAATCGGCAAGGAGGTCTTGCTGGTGCTCGAAGAAATCAATCAGATCAGAAGCAATTCGGTTCCTAACAGTTTATCCAGTACATGGATCAAAGGCCTTTGTACCTACACAAGCATTGTTTTGCCCGATGAAAAAGTATCCCTCATCTACGATATTTTCAGGCGGGACACAAACTGCTTTGGATTATGTGTGATTGAAAATCAAAAACCTGTCGGAATCGTTACGCGGGAAAAGCTTGCGCTTCAGTTAAGCGGCCACTATGGGTTTACGCTCCATCAAAATAAGCCGATCTGTTCACTTATGGACCGGCAGTTTTTATGTGTGGACTGCAAAACACCGGTGAGCGAGGTTTCTTCAAAAGCAATGTCCCGCTCCAATGACCGCCTTTACGATTTTATTGTGGTTACGGAAAACGGAAAATATCTGGGAACCGTTACAATAAAAGACTTGCTGCAAAAAGCCAGTGAAATCGAGGTCACAATGGCAAAACATCAAAACCCGCTTACCGGACTTCCGGGAAACCTGATTATTGAACAAAAACTGAAGCAATGTGTAGAGAGTACTCGGGATTATGTAGTTGCCTACTTTGATATTGATAACTTTAAAGCATATAACGATGTTTACGGTTTTGAAAACGGCGATTTAATCATTCAGCACCTGGCAAAAGCGCTCAAGCAAACCTTGCCTGTCGATGATTTTGTCGGGCATGTCGGCGGGGATGATTTTGTGGTAATTTTCTATCATGAAACTTCGCAGGCCTTTTTGCAGAAGATCGTAACGCAGTTTGAAAAATTCGTTTTAGCCCGTTACAATCAGGATGATCTGAAAAGAGGATATATTACCGCCGTCAGCCGCAGCGGCAACATTGAAAAGTTTCCGTTGATGACGCTGACCTGCGTCGCGGTAAACAGCAGTGAACATGAGTTTACCGATGTATTTACCTTGACCGAGCTGTTGGCCAATTTAAAAAAGCGGGAAAAACAGCGGAAAACGCTCGGCGGCCCTTCCCTCACATTTTCTGATTAACCATTGTGGAGTTCCGCTATACGGAATCCGCTTGCTCTGTTCTATATTTCACAACGATTTTACCCGGCTATGATGCTGTTTATAGTTTGACATCATACACTATAGCCAAAGGGGTGAGTCTATGAATACAGAGTCGCATATTTTAATGGGGAAATTTTTGTACGGATATGTGGGCAGCCACTATGGAATTCCATTGAATCGAAGGAGTTTTGTTCTGGGCAATATTTTACCGGATTACTGCCCGTCCTTTTTGACGAGTCCGCATTATCTGAAAAACAACAGCTCTTACGTTCAACATGTGATCCGCGCCGTCACGCCTCTGACTTCGTCCGCATGCAATGACAAAAAACGTTCCCGGCTTCTTGGGATCCTTTGTCATTTCTATGCGGACTTTTTTTGTTTCGCGCACAACAGCGGTTTTACGGGCGGGCTGTACGAGCATATTGCTTATGAAAAGGAGCTGTACCGTTTCTTCCGGGAAAATTTTCAGCAGATTGTTCCCATCCGTTTTGTTTCGCGCCCCATCCCGGGCGTCCGGCCGGAAGAAATTTACCGGCAGTTTGAAAGCCTGCATTCCAGCTACCTTTTATCGCGCCCGTCTTTGGGAAACGACCTGCTTTACGCCATGATGGCCTGCATTGACGCGATTGTTTTGACCTGCGGGTGCACGGCTGCGGAAACTGCGCAGACAAATCTCCACCAGCCTCATAAGCTGCAGGTTGTGTGATACGGAAAGGAGAACAAATTGCGGATTGCATTTTTTACGGATACTTTTTATCCCCAGATCAACGGCGTATCCAACACACTGTCCTATTTGAGCCGCTATCTGCAGGCCAATCAGGTGGAACATCTTTTCTTCGCCCCTGACTATGGATTGGACACCGAAGAATGCGCGGACCTGCCGGTCGTGCGGTTTAAAGGGCTCCGACCGGTGATTTACCCGGAATGCCGGCTTGCGTTTGTGCCGCTGGAAAAAATGACCCGCCTACTTGCGGATTTTGCTCCGGATGTAGTCCATATCGTCACGGAACTGGGCATCGGCCTTTCGGGATTGCGCGCGGCGAGCGCCCTGAATATTCCGATCATCATGTCTTACCACACCAATTTTGATAAATATTTGCAGTTTTACCATCTTACGCATTTCAGCCAGGCTTTGTGGTCCTATATGAAATGGTTCCACAGCTTCGCGCAGGTAAATCTCTGCCCTTCCCGCGATACGATGCGGTCCGTGCGGCGGCATGGATTCGTAAACACGAGTATCTGGTCCCGCGGAATCGATCTCGGGCGGTTCCACCCTTCCCATTTCTCCGCCGCGCTGAGGGAACAATACGGGGCACGGGATAAAACCGTCTTTTTATATGTCGGGCGCATTTCCGCGGAAAAAGGACTTGATGTGCTGATGCAGAGCATCCGCATCGTCAACGCAACACACGGCAAACAAGTGCAGTTCTGGATAACGGGTGACGGTCCCCTGCTGAGCGAACTGACGGCACAGGAACTGCCGAATGTGATATTTACGGGGGAAAAACGGGGTGAGGAGCTGGCGCAGATCTACGCGAGCGCCGACGCGTTTGTGTTCCCCTCCGGGACCGAAACATTTGGAAATGTCGTGCTGGAGGCGATGGCAAGCGGGCTGCCGGTCATCTGCACGGATTCAGGAGGAGTCACCGACTATACGGTTCCCGATGAAAATGCCCTGGTATGCCGTTACAGGGACCCGGCAAGCCTGTCCGGAGCCATCCTCGAACTGCTGGACCCCAGCCTGCGGGACCGGATTGGTTCGCAGGCGCTGCGCACGGCAAAGAGCAGAAGCTGGGACGCTATTTTTGAAAACCTGATGCGGCATTATCTAGCGGCTCAGGCAGCTTTACCCCTCCGCCGGACGGCCAACTAAGGGCGGGTTGTCATAACAGCAAAATGAAAGCTCCTGGCCCGGCTCAAATGCCGGATTCTATTCTGTGCTGATTTGCATCGGAGAAGGAGGCATTATGAAAATAACAGTTGTGGGAACAGGTTATGTGGGGCTGGTGACGGCGGTGTGTCTGGCACATTGGGGCCACACGGTAACCTGCGTCGAGTCAGATCCTCAAAAGCTCTCCCTTTTAAAATCCGGGCAATCCCCAATTTTGGAAAAAGACGTGGAGAAGTTCATGTGGCTCTATGCCGACCGGCTTGTCTATACGGACAGCTGCCATGAAGCATGCATGGATACACAGATCGTTTTTATCTGCGTGGGAACACCCGAACGGGAGGATGGCCACGCGAATCTGAAGTATGTTTTTAAAGCCGCCGAACAGGTTGCCGACAATGTGAGCAGCGACTGCGTCTGCGTGGTAAAATCCACCGTCCCCATCGGCACAAACCGGAAGCTGGAACGCTTGTTTTCGTCCAAAGTCCAAAATAGATGTACGGTTGAGGTCGCGTCCAATCCCGAATTCCTGTCGCAGGGAACCGCCGTATACGATTTTCTGTTCGGCCCCCGTGTTGTCATCGGCGTGGCAAGCGCACACAGCGAGGGACTCCTGAAAAGCGTATATGCCAATTATGACGGGCCAATCATCGTGACCGACCGACAGACGGCTGAAATGATCAAGTATGCGTCCAATAATTTTTTGGCGCTGAAAGTCTCCTACATAAATGAGATCGCCAATCTGTGCGAGCGCGTTGGTGCGGACGCGGAAACGGTTTCTCTCGGGATGGGGATGGACAGCCGTATCGGAAAGCAATTTTTGCGCGCGGGCATCGGTTACGGCGGTTCCTGCTTTCCCAAAGATACCAAGGCACTTCATTGGATGGCAAAATACCACGATTATGAGATCAAAACGGTAAAAGCGGCAATTGAAGTGAATGAGAACCAAAAGATGCTGCTTTTCAAAAAAGCGCACAGATATTATCCCAGCCTCGAAGGGCTGACGGTTGCTGTTTTGGGAATTACTTTCAAACCGGATACTGACGACCTGCGGGACGCGCCGTCGCTTCAAAATATCGCGCTTCTGCTGGAGGAGGGCGCACATGTCCGCGTATGGGACCCATCCGGATATGAAGCTTTAAAAACCCTTTTCCCCCATTCGCTCATCTGCTGCGATACCATTACAGAGGCAATCAGCAACGCGGAGCTCTGTATGATTATGACCGAATGGAGGCAGATCCGGGAGTTTGCCCCGGCTCAATACGCCAACTATATGAAAGTGCCTGTGGTGATTGACGGACGCAACTGCTACAGCCCGGAATCTGTAAAAAACGCGGGCATTGTCTATGACAGCATCGGCAGGCCCCGCGTTCTGCCTGTTCCGGAGCCTGCTCCGGCAGGGAATACGCAAGCCACGCTGGTTTGCCGCCCATTTCCCGCAGTTCTTCCGGTTTCAGCAGAGCATTTACATCGTTATTGATCCTTCCGATTTATAATTTTTTCCTTTCAATTGGTTTTGATTTTTGAACAATTTATATAGTTTTCCAGCACTTACATTTGCATATTTATATTCAAAATGCTACAATACAGTTGTCAGATAGATTAGGTATCAAAAGGAGGTTTCGTGATGGATATTCAAGCGTTAATCGATCTGCTGATGAAACTCGCGGGACAGTGCAAATAATCAGGCGCCATTTTCGTGCGGCTCTCGCCATTCGGCGGGAGCCGTTCTTTTATTCCGGCAGTTCCGAAAACGGCCGGAATAAAATTGATGATCACCGCGCTTTCGGCTACAATAGCCGATAAACGCAAGCTGTTATTGGTTATATTTTCTGCGGGCCTTATGGTATAATAACCGCAAAGCGGTTATTATCAGACTGTCGAAGAAGCCGGATTACGCGGCGGCGCGAAGCGGGATCACAGTGTATTTCAGCCTGAAAATCCGGAATATGGTTTGAGACAAAGGCTCCCTCCATTTCCAGTTGGCCAGCTTTTTCAGA
>JAEXAZ010000256.1 GCA_023394255.1 Bacillota bacterium
ATGGTTCCCAAAACCAGCATAATCACATTCAGAATGAGCATGATGGTGTATTTGTTGTCGGTCAGTCCGAGAATTGCGTTTACGACCATTTCAGGCATTTTCAGATAGGTCAGCAGCCAGCCGAAGACTGTGGAGGTGGAAATCAGAATCAGTACGATCGCGAGCGTGCTGAGGGAACGCTCCATCAGCTTCCACATTTCTTTCAGGGTCAGCTCGCGGTAGATGAAAAAGCTGACAAGAATGGCCCATACCACGGCGATCGCCGCGGATTCCGTCGCTGTGACGATACCGGTCACAACGCCCAGGACCACGATAATAACAGTCATGAGCCCCCAGATGGAATCCGCCAGAGTGGTAATCAGGCGTTTGATGCTGAACGGATCGCCTTTGGGATAATGGCGCTTGACCGCAAGTATATAGCTGTAAATCATCAGCGCGATGCCGAGCAGAATGCCGGGCACAAAACCTGCGAGGAACAGGCGGCCGACAGATACGGAGCCTGCCACCATCGCATACATGACCATATTGTGGCTGGGAGGGATCAGCAGGCCCTGCACCGAGCTGGTCATGGTGACGTTGGTTGCAAATTCCTCGTCATATCCCTGGTCTTTCATCATCGGGATCAGGATCGTACCAAGGGATGCGGTATCGGCTGTTGAGGAACCGGAAATCCCGCCGAAGAACATGGATGCCACAATGTTAACCATTGCGAGGCCGCCTCGGATCCAGCCGACAATTGCGTCAGAAAGCGAAATCAGGCGCTTGGAAATGCCGCCCGCACCCATCAGTTCGCCGGCGATGATGAAGAACGGGACCGCCATCAGGCTGAACACATTGACGCCCTTGACCATGATCTGCGCCACCTGCATCAGCGGAAGGCCGAGATAGGCGGTGGTCAGGATGCTCGAAATCCCGATTGCAAACGCAATGGGGAACCGGCAGATGATCATGGCAAAAAAGGTGCCGATCAGTATAAAAACCGCTATGGTATTTGTATCCATTTAGTCTGCCTCCCCGTTCTCTTTACCGGTATTTCTTTTGATAAAATTCAGCAGGCGTTCGATTTCCATGAGACACATGGCACAGCCCGCGACCGGGACCGAGAGATACAGCCACATGGATTTGATGCCCACGCCGGTGATGACGTTTTTGCCGGCGAGCAGGGAAAACTTCCAACCGTAAATCATCATAAAGATTGAAAAACAGAAAATACCGATCTGCGCGGCGCATTTCATGACGCTCGTGACCTTTTCGGGCACGAGAAAATCAATAATGGTCATGCGGATATGCGTGTCCTTCCGGATTGCAAGCGCCGCGCTGATCAAAGACATGTACACCATGCACATCAGCACAACCGGCTCTCCCCAGACGGGACTGTTTTTCAATACGTATCTGCCGAATACCACATACGCGGTGATGCCAACCATACCGACGAAACACAGCTTGCAGAAGCTCATGAAAATGTGGTAGACAACGTCAAAAAACTTTGTCATATCGTATTCCTCCCTGTTTTGAAAAAGGGGCAGCGACAACGCTGCCCCTGGAGGGGATGCCGCCGGAGCTTTCGCGATTGGCACCAGGGCGACAGGTCTTCCCTTTCGTGTATCGGACCTTGCGTTTACATCGAAACAATTTTCTGGTAGTAATCTTCCAGACCGGCGATATATTTGTCAACCACGCTCTTGGTTGCCTCGATATACGGGGTCTTGTCGGGGACTTCTATGACGTTTGCACCGGCCGCTTTGATCTGCTCAAGAAGGTCGGCATCGAGTTTTTCGATGTTTTCCTTATTCCACGCTTCGGTTTCTTTGGACGCCTCTTTGATAATTGCCTGGTCTTCTTCGTCCAGCGTATTCCAGACCTGCTCGCTCATCAGAATGATGGAGGGGCTGTAGGTGTGGCCGGTAAGGATATAGTTGGGGGCGACTTCGTAGAATTTGTTGGAGAAATAGCCGGAGTGCGGCTGTTCCGCGCCGTCAACGGTCCCGGCCTGCAGGGCGGAATACAGCTCGGAGAAAGAAATCGGGGTGGACTGGATGCCCATGGCCGCGACTGTTTCGCTCATCAGATCGGTCGTGGGGACGCGCAGCTTCATGCCTTTGAAATCGTCGATGGAGCTGACGGGCTTATTCTTAACGGTGAAGAAATTGCGGGAGCCCTCATCCAGATAGAACAGGCCGACCATGCCGGTCCCGACTTCCTGAGGCTCCTTGAGGAACTCGTCCCCGATCTCGCTGTTCAGCACGTTCCACAGGTGCTCGCGGTCACGGAAGATGAATGGCAGGCCAAACAGGCTGAGTTTTTTCACGCCGAAGTCAACCAGGCTGTTGGTGTTGCCGCGGGTCATATCAATTGCGCCGCCGCCCATCTGAACCGACTGATACGCCGTTTTTTCGTCGCCGAGCTGGCCGGCGGGGAAAACTTCAATGGTGATGCGCCCGTCGGACTTCTCTTTTACAAGCTCCGCAAATTTATCGGCGCATTCATCCATGATATGACCGTCGGGATTCAGTTCCGCATACTTGAACGTATAGGTCTTTTTTTCGGATGTTCCGGAAGCGGCGGCTTCAGACGCCGCTCCGGAAGACGCGGGAGCAGCTGAGGCGGCAGGTGCTGAAGACGAACCGGCAGCAGACCCGCAGCCGGCAAACAGGGAAATTGTCATTGCAGCGGCAAGAGTAAGGGCAAGTTGCTTTTTCATTTTTATTTCCTCCATTTATTATTTTACAGAATATGTTCTGTAAACACCCTATTATAAATACATGCTCAGGTTACTTTTAAACAGCAGCACGCTTTCCACATACTGAACATCCCGAACAGGATCAATCCCCTTGATCAGGCGGTCCATTAATATCTTTGTCGCCGTGTAGGATTGCTTATAGGGATTTTTGAAAATAATATTGTTTAATATACCGGCTTCCATATTTTTTACGTTTTCATCAAACAAGTCGCTTCCGATTATCCGGAGACGCCCGTTTAGCCCAAGCGCCTTTGCCACCCGGGCCATTGTAACGCTGATGCGGGCGCTGACACTGTACATGGCGGAGATATCGGGATTGCTTTCCAGATGTTCGCGCAGACGCATGGCGAGATCCTGCTCGCTCAGAAACCCATAGACATTGATGGTGTTGAGCTGAATGCTGTTTTCGGCAAGATAGTTTTCAAATCCCTGCACAATGCGCCGGTGGGCGGTAACCAGAACATCGCCCGCGCAGGTCAGCACACTGCTTCCCGCGGGCACCTGGCTGCTCAGCAGTTCCGCGACAAGCCGGCCTGTGACATCGTAATTGGCCTGCACACATCCCATCCGGCCGCTTTCGGGAATGTCGTCGCAGACCAGCATGACCGGGATGCCAAGTTCTGAAAAGCGGCGGATTGCCTGTTTTCCCCGTTCGTCTTCCAAATGCCCGACGGTAATCAGCCCGTCGATCTCGTTGTGATAGCGTGCGAGAACCGCGTTGAGTTCCGCGCCCTGCCCGTTCACCTCCCCGTAATAGGGAAGTTCGATCACCTGCAGGTTATAATCGTGGATCTCTTCCATATAAGCCCGGTATCCCTGCCAGACACGGCTGTAGTAGTATCGGTTTTGTTCGTTTGATCCCGGGAATGCGGCAACCACGCGCAGGGCTTTGCGTTTGAGCGAAGATGCAACGTAGTTGGGGCGGTAATCAAATTCCTTGGCGACTTCCAAAATCCGGGCGCGGACGGCTTCGCCGACTCCCGGCTTTCCGTTCAGCGCCCGATGCACAGTTCCGGAAGAAACGCCGGCTTTATTTGCGATATCTTTAATGGTTGCACGTTTTTCCACCTTAACTCACCATTTCTTTACTAAAACGTTTTATATAATTCCAATAGCCTTATTTTAGTTTATATATCTTAAAAAGTCAATTATTTAATTAGAAGTTCACAATTTTTGTGTAATTGCACATCATATATAAGTAATTTCTAGCTGTTTAACCTAAAATTCGAGTAAATATGATAAAACGTTTTTTATTTCTTTCTTCTCCATGTCGAATATGGTATACTTCTTTACACAAAGCGTATTCTCAAAAAACTCCGGAGGATGAAGGGGAATTTTTATGGAAGCACAGCCGATTATCATCCATACAAGGATGGACGGGCGAATTTTTACTGATTTCAGTAATTTTAACTCATTTCGTATGAACAGAAGATGGCTGAGCCTGGTTTTGTTCCCGGTCGTGATGGGAGGCTTCGGCGTAGTGAATCTGATCACCGGCAGCCGGTTGTTGTTTTATCTGTTTTGCGCCGCCGGTGTGGCGATGCCGGTGTTTTATCTGGTTTTTTACCATGTTTCCCTGAAACGGCAGATAGCGGCTTATCATCTGGATGAACCCCGCAGCGCGTATACGGTGAGCCTTTCAGCCGGCGGGATTGCGGTTTCCACAGAAAAAGAACAGACTTCATTCCGTTGGGATCAGGTCTATCGGGTATTTGAACTGGACAGCTGTGCCTATGTCTATATTACAAAAGCCCGCGCTTTTCTTTTGCCGCACAGCGACCTGTCGCAGGCAACGCCAGAACAGCTTCATCAGATGTTTTTGGACTATCTTCCAAGGGTCCGCCTGTTCGACAGGCGCAAAAAGCGGGTCTGAAGCGACGCAAAAAGAAACAGCCCCTGCCGCGACTTCACGGCAGGGGCTGTTTGGCAATGCATCAGTCGTAATCTTTCCGGGTTTCCTTTGCAGGAATATGTTTTGTGGCGATTACATCACTGTTTAATCCCAGAAGATGCAAAATGACTATCTGACCGGCGCTGACAGGGGCGTCCAGATGGATTTTCCGGATTTCACGCATGGCGTCAAAAACCCGGTCTTTGGGGATGGGCGCTGTCAGTCGCACACTCACAAGGGGCAGCCGGCCATGGCTGACCAGAACCGAGCTCGCAATGTTCCGCACGGGAGCGGCCAGCTCCTGGCGGACATATGCTTCCCCCTTTTTGCAGGACGCGCCGCTCAGGGACTTGATTTCCCCGTTTTCCAGAAGTGCCTGGATCTCGCAGCCGTTCGGACAGATGATGCAGGTAAACTGTTTCAGCATTGTACGCACACCTCCAAATCCCCCTGGCCGTTCAGCAGGTTTTTGGGAAGGGAAATCTGAATCATTTCCGCGGGGGCGGCTTTTCTGACCCTGACCGTTTTAATAGCGCTGCCATTCTGCATAACGTGGATCTGACAGTCCAGATGCGGTTTACTGACCCGCAGGGAAAGCCCGACATCGCGGGTCCCGCTGATACGCTGCGGGATCACATGGCCGACCCCGGAACCGGCCAGCGTCCTGATAGGGCAGGGGGGCAGCCCGCCGTTTTCCAGATATTCCGCGACAGAGTCGGCAAGCCGTTCGGCCTCCATGGATACAAAATCCACCAGATCATGCACATGAAGGGCGTTGCCGGCAGCAAATACGCCAGGCACATTTGTCTGCAGGCATTCGTCTACAACTGCGCCGTGCGTATGTTCGTCCAGCTCCGCACCCATATCAAGCGTCAGCTCATTTTCGGGGATCAGCCCTACCGAGAGAATTAAAGTGTCGCACGCATGATATTGCTCCGTTCCCGGGATAGGCTTCCCGTTTTCGTCCACCTGTGAAACCGTAACGCCGGTCAGGCGGGAGCGTCCGTGGATTTCAGTTACGGTATGGTTCAGGAAAAGAGGGATCTCATAATCGTTGAGGCACTGCTGGATATTTCTGGGCAGACCGCTGGGGTAGGGTTGAATTTCAAATACCGCCTTGACATGCGCGCCTTCCAGCGTCATGCGCCGTGCCATAATCATGCCAATGTCCCCGGACCCCAAAATGACCACCTCTTTGCCCACCATGGCGTTATACAGGTTGATATAGGCCTGCGCCACGCCTGCCGTAAACACACCTGCGGGCCGTTCGCCGGGGATTGAAAGCGCG
>JAEXAZ010000297.1 GCA_023394255.1 Bacillota bacterium
GCTGAATCCGGCGAAGCTGCTTCCGGAGAAACCGTGACCCTGAAGGTCGGCGCTTCCCCGGCTCCCCACGCGGAAATTCTGGAATCGATCAAGCCCGTCCTCGAACAGGAAGGCATCCAGCTGGAAATCGTGGAGTTCACGGATTACGTGCTGCCGAATAAGGCGCTGGACGCGGGCGACATCGACGCAAACTATTTCCAGCACCTTCCCTATCTGGAAAACTTCAATCAGGAAAACGGGACAGACCTCGTATCCGCCGCCGCCGTCCATTTTGAGCCGCTTGGCATTTATCCCGGAAAGTCCTCTGCTGTCGACGCTTTGGCCGACGGGGCAAGCATCGCGGTTCCAAACGACCCTACCAATGAGGCGCGTGCGCTGCTCCTGCTTCAGAAACTCGGCATCATCAAACTCAAGGACGGCGCCGACCTTGAAAGCACTCCGCTTGACATTGTGGACAACCCGAAAAACATCAAATTTGAGGAGATGGAAGCCGCTCAGCTTCCGAACGTCCTGCCGGATGTTGACCTCGCTGTCATCAACGGCAACTACGCCGTATCCGCCGGCATCGCCGACAAGGTTCTGACCACTGAGGACAAGGAATCCGAAGCGGCAAAGGAATTTGCCAATATCATCGCTGTCAGAGCCGGCGACGACACCCGCCCGGAAATCCAAAAACTGGTGGAAGCGCTGCAGAGCGAGGACGTTGCCAAATTCATCAACGAGAAATATAACGGCACTGTCATCCCTGTATTTTAAGTATCGGCCTGTACAAGCCAAAAGGGTATAAAAACAAAAGGAAGCCGGCGCATGATTGCGCCGGCTTCCTTTTCATTTATCCGGGTCCGGGTTTTACAGGATTTGTTTTTTTGCACAAATAAAAATAAAAATTATTAAGTATGTATACAAAATTTATATAATATACCCGTTTTCTGTTTACAACCAAAAAGTCATCTGTTATAATGCAATTAATGTAACCGGTTACATCTTTTTATGGAAAGGCGATAGGAACTTGACCATTCATGATATAGCACGCGCGCTCGGCGTTTCTTCCGCGACTGTCTCCAGGGTGATCAACCATTCAGGCTATGTAAAAGAGGAGACCCAGAAGAAGATCGAACAGTTTATCCGTGAGAACAACTATACGCCCAGCGCGGTGGCCCGCAGCCTCAGCAAGCAGGATACCTCCAGCATCGGGGTCATCATCCCCGATATTGAAAACTCGTTTTTTTCCGGGGTCATCCGCGGCATCAGCGAAATTGCGGAAAAAAACGGATATAATATCCTGTTCTTCGGGACCAACGAAAACCCCGGCATTGAGCACCGTTTTTTAAACACAGTGAAGGAACAGAGGCTTAAAGGCGTAATCATCACCCCCGCGTCCAATCACGATGATGTCACGAGAGATTTTCTGGTGGACCTTGACCGTTCCGGCGTACCCGTGGTTCTGGTGGACCGCGACCTGCATCATTCCAATTTTGACGGCGTTTTTGTTGATAACTTCCAGGGCGCTTATGACGCGGTCGAAACGTTTCTCCGGCTTGGGCATGAGCGTATTGCAATTATTGCCGGCCCGGAAACCTCCAAGCCCGGAAAAGAACGTCTGGAAGGTTACCTGAGCGCTATGAACAGGCTTGGCGGAGCCGTCCGGGAACAGTATATTGCCCGAGGGGACTTCAAGGTGGAGATGGGATATGAACTGACGGGAAAACTGCTGTCCGTTCCGGTTCCCCCGACGGCCATTTTCTCTTCGAACAACCTGATGACGATCGGCTGCCTGAAATATCTTGTGGAAAAAAATTACCGCCTTGGCAGCGATATCTCCGTCATTGGATTCGACGATATCGACATCCTGAACTATGTGGGATTCCGGCTTTCCGTTGTGAGCCGGGCGGTTTCCGAAATGGGCACGGCCGCAATGGATATCCTGCTGGAACGGCTGGAAAATCCAAGAACCGACGACAACGCGCGCAGAATCGTGTTCCCCACAAGCCTGGTGTTGCGCGGGTCTGAAAAAATTATGAAGAAACATCTTTAGTCAGTTATTGATGCGTCTGCTTTTTATTTATTTGCCGTATATAATTATACCCCAATGTGTAACCGGTTACATATCGGGGACGGGAAAGAGGTTTTTACTATGAATCTTGCCAAATACATCGACCACACTATTTTAAAGCCCAATGCTTCGGCAGCCGATGTCGAACGGATCTGCGCCGAAGCCATCCAATACGGGTTTGCATCTGTATGCATCAACCCCTGCCATGTGGAACGGGTCGCCCGTCTTTTGAAGGGCAGCGGCGTCAAGACCTGCACAGTCATCGGTTTTCCTCTGGGTGCGACAACCACTGCTTCAAAGGTGTTTGAAACCATTGAAGCGATTAAAAACGGCGCGGATGAGGTCGACATGGTCATCAACATCGGAGCCGTGATGGACGGGGACTATGAGTTTGTCCGCAGGGACATTCAGGCCGTTACCGACGCGGCACGCGGCCATGCGCTTGTCAAAGTCATCATTGAAACCTGCCTGCTGACCGATGAACAGAAAGTCAGGGTGTGCCAGGCATGCGTAAACGCGGGGGCCGACTTTGTAAAGACTTCCACCGGCTTCAGCACGGGCGGCGCGACGCCGGAGGATGTGGCGCTGATGAAAAAGGCAGTCGCCGGGAAAGCGCTTGTAAAGGCAAGCGGCGGAGTCAGAACACCGGAAGCCGCACAGGCGGTGATTGCCGCCGGCGCCGACAGGATCGGCACCAGCAGCGGCGTGGCGTTTATGAAGGGTTAAATTCAGATTTACAGGAGGGGTTTTTATGGGCAGCAAGATTACGGTGTTCGGCAGCTTTGTAGTGGACCTGATGGCGCGCGCTCCGCATCTTCCGGTTCCGGGCGAAACAGTAAAAGGCTCCATGTTCAGGATGGGGCCCGGAGGGAAAGGGTTCAACCAGGGCGTCGCCGCGCATAAAGCAGGCGCCGATGTCACCATGATTACCAAACTGGGCAGAGACAGTTTCGCAAACGTTGCGCTGGACGCGATGCGCGGGCTTGGAATGGATACGTCGCAGATTTATTATTCCGAAACCGTGGAAACGGGCAGCGCGCTGATTATGGTGGACGAAAACAGCAGCCAGAATGAAATTGTCGTCGTACTCGGTGCATGCGGCGCCGTGGACAGCGCCGACATTCAGTCGATGGAAAAAACCATTCGCGAATCGGATTTCCTGCTTACCCAGCTGGAAACCAATGTGGACGCGGTGGAAAAGGTGGTCGACATCGCTTATAACAGCGGCGTCAAAGTGGTGCTGAACACCGCCCCTGTCCAACCGGTCAGCGACAGCCTGTTGTCAAAAATCGACCTGATCACCCCCAACGAGGTGGAGGCGGAAATCCTCACCGGTGTGCCTGTCACAGACGAAGGGGGCGCGGTCAGGGCGGCCGGGTGGTTCTTCGATAAAGGAGTCAAAAATGTACTGATCACGCTCGGCAAACGCGGTGTTTTTGTGGCCTCACGGGGCAGGCACGCGATTTTACCGGTGCCGGAGGTCAGGGTTCTGGATACCACCGGAGCTGGCGATGCGTTTAACGGCGGCCTTGTTACCGCGCTTTCGGAGGGGAAAGATATCTGGGAAGCTGCAAGGTTCGCCAACGCGCTTGCCTCGATTGCCGTACAGCGGCTTGGTACGACTCCCGCTATGCCGACCCGCCAGGAAATTGACACGTTTCTAAAAAACTGGAAGCAGTAGCGCCAGATTCAGCTAAGGAGACGATTTTATGATTAAAAACGGAATTCTGCATCCGCAGCTCGCGCGGGTCCTGGCGGAGCTGCGCCATATGGACACACTGGTCATCGGGGATGCCGGGCTCCCGGTGCCCAAAGGAGTGGAACGCATCGATTTGGGCTGGAAACCGGGAAATCCCAAATACCTCGACGTACTGGAGGAAGTGCTCAAATATATCGTGGTGGAAAAAGCCACCTTTGCTGTTCAGGCCAAAACCGTCAGCCCGGATTTTCACGCCGAAGCGCTGCGGCTGCTGCCGGATAAACTTCCCGTGGAGTACATTGACCACGCCGACCTCAAAGAGCGCAGCAAAAACGCGAAGGCGATTATCCTCACAGGGGAATTTACGCCGTATACCAATGTCATTCTGCAGGCCGGGTGTGCCTATTGAACGCGGGCTGCAAAAAGGGGGTATGACTATGCACACCACAGAACCTATTCTGAAGATGGAACAGATCGTCAAGCTTTTTCCGGGCGTACGCGCCCTCGACGGTGTCAGTCTGGATGTACTGCCGGGGGAAGTGCATGCCCTCTGCGGGGAAAACGGCGCCGGCAAATCCACCCTGATGAAAATTATATCCGGCGCGCAGCCCTATACCTCGGGGAAAATGCTGGTGGGCGGGCAGGAAGTGCGGTTCCACTCCACAAAAGAGGCGGAGCGCAAAGGGATTGCGATGATCTATCAGGAATTCAACCTGATCTCTGACCTGACGGTCGCTGAGAATCTGTTCTTGGGAAGGCTCCCGACTACCCGGTTGGGAAACGTGGATTGGGACACCCTGAACCGCAACGCACAAAAAACACTGACCCGTCTGGGCTTAAAATTCAGCTGCAAAACCAAAATCCGGAATCTCTCGGTAGCGGAAGCACAGATGACCGAAATTGCCAAATGCCTCACGATCGGCGCGCATCTGATCATCATGGATGAGCCGACCGCCGCGCTGACCGAAGAGGAAATCTCAGTGCTGTTCGAAATCATTCAGGAACTCAAAAAACAGGGGATCTCGATTTTGTATATCTCGCACCGCATGGATGAAATCTTTCAGATTTCCGACCGTATCACCGTCTTTCGGGACGGAAGGTACATCGCAACCAGAAAGACTCCGGAAACTGATTATGATGAAATTGTCTCAATGATGGTAGGAAAAAATGTATCGACACTCTATCCCGCGCGGGACTATCATCCCAATGAGATTGTTTTTGAGGTAAAAAATCTCCGGGGACGCGGAGTGCGCGGGGTCAGCCTGCAGCTCCGCAGGGGCGAAATTCTGGGGATTGTCGGCCTGCTCGGCGCCGGGAACATTGAGCTTTCCAAGCTGATTTACGGGGTAATCCCGATGAAAAGCGGCGAAATCCGGATCAACGGCGCTTTTGCGGACTGCTCCTCCCCCGCGAAAGCGCTGCGGGCCGGCGTGGGGTTTGTTTCAGACGACCGCAAGCAGGAAGGGCTCGTCCTGATCCGCAGCGTCAGGGAAAACATCTCCCTTCCCTCCCTGAAAAAGCTGGTCCGCAGGGTGTTTATCGACCAAAGGAAAGAACAGGAAATGGTCCGGCAGAACATCGGGAAGCTGAATATCAAGGTTTCCGACCCAGGCCAGACCGTCGGGAACCTGAGCGGCGGAAACCAGCAAAAGGTCGTTTTTGCCAAAGTTCTGGAAACCAATCCGTCCATCTGCATATTTGACGAGCCGACCCGCGGCGTGGATGTGGGGGCCAAGGCGGAGATCTACCAGATCATGGACCGCCTTACGCAGGAGGGGAAAAGCATCATCCTGATTTCTTCCGATCTGCCGGAACTGATCGGCATGAGCGACCGGGTGCTCGTGATGCGGGAAGGAGAAATTGTCAAAGAACTAATCAAAGGCGAGGCCAGTCAGGAAACTGTGCTGGCATACGCTTCCGGAGGTGTCAGTGCGCAATGAATAAGCGTTCTAAAAAGTATGCGATCAACTTTATTAATACGTTCCGTGCGGTCATTATTCTCATCATCATGTGTATTGTGGCGTCGTTTCTCTCCCCTGCTTTTTTAAGCCTGACGAATCTGTTCAACGTAATCCGGCAGGTCGCGGTAGTGGCGATTATCGGATGCGGCATGACTTTTGTCATCCTGACGGGCGGCATCGACCTGTCGGTCGGTTCCATTGTCGGTCTGTGCGGCGCGGTCGCGGCGGGGACGCTGGCCGCGACGGGGAGCACGTTTTTGGCAATGCTGGTCAGCGTGCTGATCGGAATTGTCTGCGGGGCCTGCAACGGGTTTTTTGTTTCAAAATGCGGAATCCCGCCGTTTATTGCCACACTCGGCATGATGACCCTTCTGCGCGGATGCATACTGGTTTATACAAAAGGCGCGCCTATCCCCGTAAAAGCGGATGCCTTTAAGTTTGTCGGGAAGGGTGACCTGTTCGGAATCCCGTTTCCGATTATCCTGCTGATCCTCATTTATATCGTCGCTTACTTCGCGCTGGGGCACACCAAGTTCGGCAGGAGCGTTTACGCGCTGGGAGGCAATAAGGAAGCGACCCGCCTTTCCGGTATCCCGGTGATCAAAACGGAATGGCTTACCTACCTCATCAACGGGCTGATGTGCGGCATTGCCGCCGTCGTTCTGACCGCGCGTCTCGGTTCGGCGCAGTCTACGGGCGGAACCGGTTATGAGCTGGACGCCATCGCGGCGGTCATTCTGGGCGGCACAAGCCTGAGCGGCGGTTCCGGTTTTGTGCTCCCCACGGTGGCGGGCGCCCTGATCATGGGGATTATCGACAATATTTTAACCCTGCTGAATGTTAACCCGCACGCGACCAATATCGTCAAAGGCGCGGTGATCCTGATCGCGGTTCTGGCGGATAAAAAAGTCAAAGACCTTTCTGCAAAGGTTGATGAATAAACAGCAATCACAATTTGAAAGGAGTCAGAAAAAAATGAAAAGATCTTTTACACTGTTGATAGCTGCCCTGCTGGTTTCTTCCACGCTTTCCGCATGCGGGCAGTCCGCGCAGAGTTCCTCGGCGGCGCCGTCCTCTTCCGCGGCTGCCCCGGAGTCTTCCTCCGAAACGGCGCCCCCGGCCGACAGCACCCAAAAGAAATATACCATCGGCCTGTCCATGAACACGCAGACCAACCCGTTTTTTGTGGACGTCAAAGACGGCGTGCAGAAGGCAGCCGACGAAGACGGGGTTGAACTTTTTATTACCGACGCTCAGAACGACCCTTCTATCCAGATGAAGGATATTGAAAATCTGATTACCAAAAACCCGGACGCCATTATCATCGACACCTGCGATTCCGACGCGATTGTCTCTTCTGTTGAAGCATGCAACGAAGCCGGCATCCCCGTCTTTACCATGGACCGTCAGTCCAATGGAGGCGAAGTTGTCGCGCATATCGGGTATGACGCGATCAAATCCGGAAAAATCGCCGGGCAATACCTGGTCGACCAGCTCGGCGGCAAAGGCAATATCGTAGAGATCCAGGGTATCATGGGAACGAACGTTGCACAGAATCGTTCGAAAGGGTTCAACGAGGTCATTTCCGCCAACCCCGATATGAAAATTGTCGCCACCGCGGTTGCGAATTTTGACCGTGCCGAAGCCATGAGCGTTGTGGAAAATATTTTGCAGGCCAATCCTCAAATCGATGGCATGTACTGCGCAAACGACGAAATGCTTTTAGGCGCTCTGGAGGCCGTCGAAGCCGCCGGACGTGCGGATGAAATCGTAATGATCGGCTGCGACGCGATTGACGATACCATTGCCGCCCTGAAAGCAAAACGCGTGGAAGCAACGATTGCCGAGCCTCCGTTCTTCCTCGGCAAGGCCATCCTGATGACCGCCGTCGATTTCCTGAATGATAAGCCTGTGGAAAAGGAAGTCATCCTTGAAAACAGCCTGGTCACACAGGAGAATGTGGACTCTCTCGTCACAAAAGATTAAAGCTGAATCCATCAAAACCGCCCTGCGATAATCATATCGCAGGGCGGTTTTCTGATAAGCGGTTGCAGAGACGTTCCGCATACTGCCTGAATCCCCGGTCGTTCGGATGCAGATACCCGTCGGTAAAAAGTTCTTCCTCATGGTCTACCAAAGCCTGTCCGTCAACCGCAAGAAAGTCAAACGCACGGGCAAGCCGGACAATCGCGCCGCAGGTTTTTTGAAAAAGCTCCCGTTCCGGTTCGGAGAAAAGGTCGGCGCGCCAGATCGGGGGAATGACTACTATTTTGGATTTTGGATAAAGCTTCAGGATATCGTGAAAATAAGCTTCCGCATGCCCTTCGATCACCTTTACATCGTGAAAAATCCTGAAATCATTGGTGCCATAAGCGATGAATACAAT
>JAEXAZ010000038.1 GCA_023394255.1 Bacillota bacterium
CTGGGAAATATCAGCTACCTCCGGCCCAATTATGCCAGGGCAGTAGCCGACGTGGTGAAGGAACTGGGCGGCAAGCCTTTTTTGACCGACTGCAACACCATGTATCCCGGCAGCCGGAAAAATGCTCTGGAGCATTTGGCATGTGCATGGGAGAACGGCTTTACACCGCTGACAGTGGGCTGCCCCATCCTGATCGGCGACGGGCTGAAGGGCACCGACGATGTCGCGGTACCCGTAGAGGGCGGCGAATACGTGAAGGAGGCCAAGATCGGCCGGGCCATCATGGATGCGGATGTGTTCATCAGCCTGACCCACTTCAAAGGGCACGAAATGACCGGCTTTGGCGGTACCATCAAGAATATCGGCATGGGCTGCGGTTCCCGCGCCGGAAAGAAGGAACAGCACAGCAACGGGAAACCGTATATCGACCGGGAACTGTGCCGGGGCTGCCGCAGATGCCAAAAGGAGTGCGCCAACGACGGTTTGATGTTCGACGCCGCCCGCAAAAAGATGACAGTCAATCAGGAAAACTGCGTCGGCTGCGGCCGCTGCCTGGGCGCGTGTAATTTTGACGCGATCTCGTTCGACAACAATGCCGCAAACGAGCTTCTGAACTGCCGCATGGCGGAATATACCAAGGCGGTAGTGGACGGCCGCCCCGGTTTCCACATCTCTCTGGTGGTGGACGTATCCCCCAACTGCGATTGTCACGGGGAAAACGATGCGCCGATTCTGCCCGATTTGGGGATGTTTGCGTCCTTTGACCCGCTGGCGCTCGATCAGGCCTGCGCGGACGCCTGCCTGAAGGCTCAGCCGCTTCCGGGCAGCCAGCTGTCCGACAATATGGGGGAAAAAGGCTTTGTCGACCATCATGACCACTTTGTCAACTCCGCGCCCGAGTCCGAATGGCGCACCTGTCTGGAGCATGCCGAGAAAATCGGGCTGGGTACTCGAAACTATGAGCTGATCACAGTCAGATAGATGGGGTATAAAGCCGGACCACTATGGAAAGGGGATTGCGATGTTTCAAAATAAGGTTGCCGTCGTGACCGGCGGTGCAAGCGGGATCGGGAGATGCATCTGCGAAGAATTTGAGAAAAACGGCGCGCATGTCTGCGTAATCGACCTGAAGGAGAATGCTTACTTTCAGGGGGACTTAGGCGACGAACAGACGCTGAGGGCCTTTGCGGCTCAGGTAATTGCGGAGTATGGCCGTGTGGATTATCTCATCAACAATGCCATGCCGCTGTTTAAAGGAATCGACACCTGCACCTATGACGAATTCAATGATGCGCTGCGCGTCGGTGTGACGGCGCCGTATATGCTGACCAGATTGTTTCTGGAGCATTTTGCCCCGGGAGCCAGTATTGTGAACATTTCCTCCAGCCGCGACCGCATGAGCCAGCCGTTCACGGAAAGCTATACCGCCGCAAAGGGCGGCATTTCCGCCCTGACTCATGCGCTGGCGGTCAGCCTGGCCGGAAAGGTGCGCGTCAATTCAGTCTCGCCCGGATGGATTGACACGCAGTACACACAATATAAAGGCCCCGATGCGGAGCAGCAGCCGGCCGGCCGCGTTGGAAATCCGCTTGACATTGCCAATATGGTGCTGTATCTCTGTTCCGAAAAAGCCGGCTTCATTACCGGGGAAAATATCTGTATCGACGGCGGTATGACCCGCCAGATGATCTACCACAATGATTTCAGCTGGAAATTAAACGGATAGGTCGCTCTTGCGGCCGCCTAAAAAGCCAGGGAGTCTTCTGTTGATACCCTTATGTCGTTGTATTCAACTGTAAAAAGCGGATATCGATTTTAAAATTTTGATATTTACTTTTTGCAAAAAATATGTATACTAAAATAGTATAGTAAAAATGGAAGAATACTCCAAAAAAATCAGGAAAGGGTTATCAATGTGAAATCTCTAAAGACAAAATTAAGGGCATTTATTTCCGTCCTCATTCTGCTGACCATTGTGCTGCTGACGGGCCTCTCATCGTTCCTCTATTACCGCAGTTCCACGGCGCAGTCAGAAGAAAACGCGCGGAACATGTCAAGCGCTTACAAGCTTGCCGTTGACAGCAGCCTGAACACTTTCCGCAGCAATTTAACGCTTGCGGCAAAAGATTTGAGCACAGCGGGTTCGGCAGGTGAACGCGGCCTGCTGGATACGGCGGCGCAAAAATATGGGTTTGAATCTTTGGACATTGCTGATGAACGGGGGATTACCCTGCTTCGCGAAGATGTATCGGGGCAGGATGTATTTTTGCGGGCGCAGGCCGGCGATACCTATATCGGAAGCCCTGTCTACGATGAGAAAGATGAGAGCCTCACTTTAACGATCGGCACGCCGCTGGGAGCCGGTAAAAAGGTTTTGTTGGGAAGGATTCCCTACGATGAATTCAGCAAAGTTTTCAACAGCATTAAGGTAGGTGAAAACGGCTATGCTTTTGCGGTGAACAAAAACGCCAAAACAGTCATCCATCCTGACAAGAATTCGATTATTAACCCGGTTGACTATTTTGAACTTGTAAAGAAAGATAAAGGTTATGAGCCTATCGCGAATATCTTTACGCATATGGTGGCGGGTGAGACGGGTACGGGCTACAGTGTCTACAAAGGTGTGAGGCGCCTGGTGGCCTATGCTCCCATTGACGGTGCGGAGGAATGGTCTCTTGCCGTGACCACGCCGGTCAGCCAGGTGATGCAAAACCTTTACCGGACGCTCGAAATCTGTCTGGGAGCGGGCATTCTCCTCCTGATTGCGGCGTCTGCCGTCACCATGCTTTTTGCCCAAAAAATGACCCAGCCCATTTTGTCTGCCACACAGCGTTTAGAG